>JAFYDO010000206.1 GCA_017544745.1 Treponema sp.
AGCAGCCTTCCACAGATTTTCTATTAAAATCTGGGTATTCCGTGAAATTTGGTTGGAATTACTTGGCATTGCGTACACCCTGTTGTAGCCTCTTTTTATGCAAAGGAAATGTCGAAAACCCGATTGGATAAGCCGATGTATTTAAAAAAAGCTCCACGACAGAAGACAGAGAATATAAAAAGGAAAGTCTCTACACCTCAAGGATGTCCGATATATCTGAATAAAACAATATACAATGATAACTAACACCGAAGCCGACGGAATACAAACAGGCAGCAACGAATATGAAGTTTATAATTTCAAGCAAGGAATTGGGTGAAGTATTGGTCAATATGAACCGAGTTATTAACACCAAAAACTCTCTACCTATATTGGCAGATATTATTTTCAGTGTGAAGGAGAATAACCTGAACCTAAAAGCTTCTGACGGCGACATCATTCTGGAATCTGATGTTACACTGACAGAGCGTGAGGGTGAAGGCATATTGGCTGTCAACGGTAAAAATATCATGGATGCTGTCAGCAACCTGCCTGACACTCCATTGACATTTGTAGTGAGCGAAGATAAAAAATCATTGAATGTAGGTTATACTGCCGGGTCTTTCTCTATGCCTATAGATGATGCCCTTAGCTTTCCTGTGTTTAAGGAAACAAACGCCGGAGCTGGAATATCGTTTGAAATAAACGAGGGGCTGCTACAGGAAAACATCGCACGGACAATATTTATGACTGCCGACGATGAGCTGAGAATCGTGATGAACGGCATCTTCTTCGGTCTAACAACAGAAGAGTTGTCTGTGGTTGCATCTGATGGTAAGCAACTGGTACGGAACAGAATCATGTCTGTTAAGGCACCCAACCAGGAAAGAGCCGGAAACTTTATTCTTCCCAAGAAAGCCGCAAATATACTGAAAGCCATTCTAAAAAAGAACACTTTGGATAGCGTAGTAGTTGTTTCAGACGAGACCCAGCTCCAGATCTATGCTGAGAACTTTAAGTTTTCTTGCAGACTGATTGAGGGACGCTACCCTAACTACATTGCTGTAATACCAAAGGATAATCATAATGTCGCAACGGTGGACCGTGATGCACTGGCCGCCGCCCTGAAGCGCGTTTCTCCCTTCTCTAATCTTTGTACACAACTTGTACGTATTCGCGTGCAGGAGGGAGAAATGCAGCTGTTTGCTGAAGATGATAACTTTGGAAAGGCGGCTAAGGAGCGACTGGCGTGTGATTATAGCGGTGAAGCTATGAGTATTGGTCTGAACGGCTACAAAATAATGGAGATTCTTAACAAGATTGCAGCCGAAAAGGTGGAGTTCAAGCTGGCAGAGCCATCAAGGGCTGCAGTCATCGTTCCGTCTGAGCAGCCTGAAGATGTGGATATAACAATGCTTCTAATGCCGCTACTGCTTTGTGATTAGATAAAACGGGAGCCCTGCCTTTGGGACGGGACTCTTTGCTTAATTCCTTATTAAAAAAGTATAACTATAAGAATAAAGATATGGATTGGAAAGTTGTTTATGCAAAGTTTGACGGATGTAAAACCTTTAAAGCCGTTGATGTCGTAGAAGGTAAACAGGTAGGAAATATTATTTTTGCCTCACTTCTTGTTGACTCAAAAGAGAATCGTAAGAAGCTTCAAAATCTGGCAGATCTAAACAAGAAATGCCACCTCGTGCTGCAGTTGAGACAAAAAGGAAAGATCTGTTACCAAACATCATAAAAAGGAAACAGACGGCCTAACCAGCCGCCTTTAATGCTTATAATTATGAGTTTAAACAAGAAGAAAGAACAGATAAATGACCTGATAAAGAAAATGAAACAGGAGGGTAAGCCGGTTGACTGGGCTACCATGGTGTTGTGTTAGTTATTATTCGATTGTCGCATCTATAGTGCGACAATCTGTTTATATTTCTTCTACAACTCGTGGCTGTTGTAAGTAATAAACGTTATGCATTCACATCGTTTACGCCCGAGATACGATGCGTCCTAAAGCTGTATGTTGCTTACAAATGTTATGCATTCACATCTCATTTGTCGCAACACGCCGAGAATGAACGCTTTCAAGCAACTTCATGAGTGGTCAAGCCCTCACGATAAGGCCGTGCAGCCGGCCCGAAAGAGTGGTGGTCTTATATACCATCATTATTATTTTCGGCAGCAATAGACCCAAAGGGTTCTATATAGTCTGCCTTTTTTTTCAATACGCGGGCAAGGGAAAGGAGCTTTTCCGTCAGTCCTATAAGCTTGGACAGAATAAGGGGGTTATCCTGTACTATAGCTTCAGGAAGAGAAAAATCGTCTTCATTATGAGTTTTCAAAAAGCCGAGAAAAGCCCTTGCCTCAGACTCTAACCAGGCTACTTCCCTGAACAAGGGGGCGTGCCAGGTTCCGGTGCATGCGTTGGCTTGAAAAATATGACTATGGATGTCTTCTTTTAAAATCCATCCGAATTTCATGGCGAACATCCGAAAAAGGAAGATATCCTCATTCACATCAGACGAATCTAAATATTCATAATGGTGCAAGAGGCCATTGTGCCGGTTCAACGTATATAGTGCAAGGGTTGCCGAAACAAGGAGGCTTGATTCGCTGGCAGGAATGGAATAAACATCCTTCAGCGGAAGAATTTTAGGGTATTTTTCTTTTTGGTATAATCTGTCCAGAGTGGCAGAAAAAGCTTTTCTGGCACTGTGTTTGTAATACACCTTAATACCCATGATCTGATGAAGATAATAGATCCTATTAAAGAACTTGGACCCTTCTGCAGACGTTTTGTAATAATCCTTGATGTGGCTCATCAATCCTATCATATACAGGTCACAAAAGCCAAGGGTGGACTTGATCATGCGAAAGCTGCTTTCAAAGTCCACAACGGGCTCTATAGAAGCAAAGGTCTTAAAACCTTCCTCGTGAAGGCGGTGCATCATTTTAATACGGCTTTCGTTTGGACTGGCATTAGGCTCCCAGTCATCACAGCCGGTAAGAGTGAAGCCGAAAGAAACTAATTGTTTTTTTTCAGGAGATAAAAAACCATACTGCCATACAACATCCTGCGGCCAATCCGTGTTCTTGGTAAGAATGCGGACCGGAACCCCACGTGAAATGGCATACAGACTGGTCTTACAGGTCAGCCAGGCACACTCGGGGCACATTGGATCTGTGGAGAAAGAATAGAAGATTCCGGTCTGACGAAGATAGTCTACTTCCTTCTCCAGCTCCTCAACGAAAGCCATAAATGCATAGTCCTTTGGAGAATAATTACGATATTTCTTACGCCGATACTTGGGGTAGGTAAACTTGCTTTCCAGTACGGCATGGTCTACGCCCATCACTCTGGCTGTTAAGCCTTTTCGGTTATAGCAATACCTGCATTGGTAAGGGCAGCCACGATAAAAATTACAACCTACGGCTGCATATTCCCTGGCTGCGCCTTTGGGGGTGTATAGACATACCCCGTCTAATGTTTTGTTCGTTGTAGTCATTTTTGTGTTGGTTGATTGGTAGTTTCAAGGCCACATGAGACCAAGGTATCATGAATCATACTACGAATATATGGATGTTCGGTGACCAGCGCTCCATGGTTACGGCACCATCGGAGGAGGGTCTTTTTATCTATTTCAGAATTACCGTGACCAAAGTAAGTGCCAACAATACCCGTTTTAGATTTTGTGTCCTTGGTCAATACACCAATAACCTTGCTTTCTCCTCTGGGTATTCCGTAGAGCTTGGCCACATTTCCGGCCTGGACAATATCAAGGACAGATTCATATTTCAGCCCTTGGACAAGACTAAGGGCTTTCTTATAGGCAAGCCAAGCCTGATGGGTCGAGCCGTTTAAGGTGGAAATAATTGTAGCGAGCTCTCTGTCTGTAGCGTCGTCGTAACTCTTTTCCACAACTGGTTCGTTGATGACCCATTCAAGCCAACGGTCAGCCTCGACAGTGCAGAGGTGTGCCGAAATGGCAGCCTTGGCTATTTCTAATCGTATAGTAATGTCTTTTTTCATATTTGAAAATTTAATAACGAAATTTTGTGAAATGAATGATGGCCATCGGTTTGGAACAAGAACTGCCTCTAAACCAGTCATTCCAATCTTCTGTGGATAGTCCGTCGTTCATGGCTAAAACGCGGATAGAAGGCTGGCTTGCGTTCTCTATAACAACAACACGCTGGTTGTTTGCGCCAACGACAAATCTGAACTGCTGCAGACCTATGCCATCCTCACGGGTTAGGCGAGCAATCTCGTGTTGCGTAGACCCTTTACCATAGGGCTTGCCTATCCATTCACGGACAGACAGACACGCCTCACCGGCAGCTATCTTCTTAAAGCGTTTTGCCCAGAAGTCATAGTTCGCTCGGATAGTGTGCAGCTTGTTCCAGTAGTCTGCATTTCCTGTAATAGCTGCATGTAGTTTGTCGCGGAAAAATGTATGTTTCCCTGCCTTCGGATGGGAAGCCGGAAACTTTTGTGAAAGTGTCAGATGGTACGTTTTCATTTTATAATCAATTTATCGGTGATAACTCAATTTCTCTTCCTGTTCGCACTCCTCTCGATGGCGGCGGACAGTCTCGGAAGCCTCCAGATCCTGGGCTTCGTCCTGCTCAGAAGACAAAAGTTCAAAAACTTGGGAAAGCAGGGCTGACATGCGCTGACCATGTGCCCCACCCTGCCGGATGCTTTGGACAATAAAGTCTGCACCGGCATCTATGTCATTCATATTGATGCTGGCACTGCCGATGGTGGCTTCATCGCCACTATTTACAACGGTAAGGAAGTAATCACATCCGCTGTTATTGAGCAGCGAAAGAACACTGTCCATAAGGGTGTTCATCTGTTCTGTATTCATAGGCTTGTACAATTAACAATTTTCTTTTGAGGATTGTTGTCGGCTTTTAAAGCCTTCCCATAGTCCTCTGGCAGACTCCCATAAAGGGCAAGAAACTGCGAGGACAAGTTCTTGGTTTCTGTCGAACCTAACTTTTCCTGTAAGGAAAGAATAGACTGAGCAAGGCTCTTAACCGCTTTCTCCTCCTTGGTAGGATGAAAAAAAACAGCTTTTCCACCAAAATTTGACGGGTTGGCGGGTAAGGGTGGAGTTGAAGCGGGTTTGGAGTCTACAAGCCTGTAGTCCAGGGAAAAGTCGGGGAATGTTTCCCTCCAGAGAGGGGCAAGGAAGTCAAGATACTTGCTTGCTATCTGATCCGACACTTCTTTGGTGACGGCCAGCAGCAAAGAACGCTTGGCAATATCAACGTGGTAAAGGTAGATACTTTCAAAGGCTTTACGCTGTTCCTCGCTCTGGCTTCTTTGACAGAGATCCTGATGGAACTCAAACCATTTAAAGGAAACTTCATCCCGTAAACGGGACTCTTCCTGTTGGCGGGCTAAAAATTCTTCCTCCTGGTACTGAAACATTTTTTCCTTGCAGGAGGCAATAAAATCCTTCAAGGAACAGGTAATGACCATAGGGTCAATCTTGCCGTAGAACTTGCCGAAATCGCCCAGCTTAAACCTGTAGAAAAACAACATAAAAACAGAGAACTTCATTCCTTTATACTCTTGGGCAACAATTTGGGCAAGTTCTTTTGTTTGTGGATCAGAAAGATTCTTTGTGCCAGCAAACTTGTTAAGATTGGCAATATGTAGGGTCAGCCAGGAAGCGGAAGAGTTAGGGCCGTAAGTAAAATCAAGGATTTCAAGCGTCGAATAATCTTCCATGATGGCATGCCGTTCAAAACGGGCCATTGCTGCCTGGGCTGCCGGACTGAACTCCTGATTAAAGGCTTCAAGCGACGGGTAATGTTTTCGAAGGTTCTGGATTTTCTTCTCGAAGCTCTTTGTAAATGTTGATTGCGCCGCGGATGATGTCTTCGTCAGTCCGATAGCCGTTGTTGTTTTCTTTTCCATTATTTTTGGTTTTGATAAATTTTTCTTCCTGAATAATCATCCACTTTGCGAAATGATTCTTTGCATCACCAAGGTTGATGTGTTGTTTTGAGGAAATTTTCACCTCCTGAGCCCATCGCAAAAGAAAACCTTCCAGAAACTCTTCGTTTCCTTGAAGGAAGACGAAACGCTCAAAGACCGTATTTTTCCAAGCATTCTGATTCAACAACTCCGAGACCTCTTCATCCACGTCACTAAAGACTTTTTCGTCAGATTGAGAAACAGAAATTCCTGTTGTCTTTCGCGTGCGCAGGCGATGATAATCGCCCGAAGGGAGATTATCTTTTCTTTTCTTTTCTTTTCTTTGTGTACTTTTTGCGGAATTTATTAGGGTTTCTTCCGAAATAACTGCCGTTTCTTCCGAAGTAATAAAGGTTTTTGTTTCAGAAACTTCCTTTTTATCAGATGTAACCGAATTTTGAGACGGTTCCTGAAGCAAATACGGAATATCGTTGGAAATCTTACGCTTGGCAACGGAACAGATGTTAAAATATCGCTCTTGGATGCCATAAGATGTTAGAACCTTATGGCTGTCAAACATGGTCTGGTCAAACAGACCTATACTAAGAGCATAGTTGATAACATCCAATACAGTATCTTCCTGTAAATTAGACACTTCCGATATAACAAAGGGAAGATCATCGTCCCATTCAAGGTAATAGCCGACGGCATAAATCTGACATAGAAGAATATCATAGACTGATACAGCCTGAATACCTTTATGGCGTATCATTTTCCTTATCTTCAGGTCTTGATAGAAGTTCACGTTTTTCGTGAAATATTCAAGACCTTGCTTCCTGGGTCGTGCCATAATGGTATTTTTTCTGAGTTAATATACTGCTATTGTGCGTTTTCTCTGAATAAACATTAGTTTCTTCCGAATTAACTGCCGTTTTCTCCGAAGTAATTTGTTTTTTACGCGATATTGTGACAGAATAAAGCAAGGAAGAACTGTGTTTTGTTCCTTCTGAAAGAACGTTCCAAGAAGGAAAAACCAGTAAATGGTACGACGGATGCTTTATCTTCCTTAGAAGAAGTTGGTTGACCATGCGGTGAACAACCATATCAACAAGGCGCTCTGACACGTTGTTGCGCAAGGCAATACGTTCCCTGAACGTCTTACAATAAACACATTCTGCACTTGAGGAAGCAACCTCAAGCAGAATGTCCAAAAGCAGTTTAGATCCCTTGAAGCCAAACTCCTTTTCAATGGCTTTTACAGACGGAGAATCGAAAAAACCACAGGAAAGACTTAATGCTTCGACTTTTTGAGTACTGTTCATAATAATAAAATTTTTAATTGGAAACTTCGTCAGGGCCGGTCATCCATAATACCGGAAACCAAAAGGTGCATACCCACTTCCTCGGCAGCTATAGGTGATAGACCGGCAAGACGCTGACGCTCGATCTCTTCCTCAGCTTCCCTGGCTCGCGTTTCAATGAAACCTGCGTCAGAGGCAAGCGGGGATTTAATCTCGCGGAGAATAACCTTTAGGTACATCTCATAATAAGAGAAATCTTTATTCATATATTTACATATTTATAGTAATACTTTATTACGTATTTTCTTATAATATTTTTATATCATTTGGAGTGTATCTACACCTCCTGAAGGAAGTTTGTATCCAGAGGAAAAGCTGAATATTACTCTCATTTGTAGTGTATCTACACCATTATGCTCAAAAACATTACAATATATCGAGCTGTATATTACTCTCTTGGAGCAACTTCGCGAGTGGTGAAACCCTCGCGTTAAGGCCGTGCAGCCGGCCCGAAATATAATTTTTTATTTAAATGCATCTGACTTGTCGTTAATGCAATGCTCGGTGTCTGGGTCGTCCTTAATTCCAAAACCGCCCTCTTTGACAGAGGCACAATGAGAACACAGGCTTGGCAACACCCAAGAACAATTACCGTAATGTGGGTGATAGCATGGATTATAATAAGTGCAGCCACATACACGGCAGACACCGGGAACAGGCTCCTCTAAGGCGGCAAAAAGATCTTCCTCCTTGTGGAAATAGCCGTCGAAGGTCAGATACATCAGTTCAGGTTTCGCCTTGGAGCTGTAATCCATAACATATACACGCTTTCCGTCACCGGCCATATAACCGGCTTCTACATGGGCGCTCCTTCCGCAAGGAAGACACAGAACACAAGTGTCTGCGTCGCTCATGGCATTAAAATGCTCTTTAAAACGCTCGTTGGCGGTCTGGTCTGCCAACATACTGTCAAAGTCAGAAGGACGTAGGTTCCCGGTAAGGTACGCCTCCTTCAACTCTCTGCTTTTGGCGACGCTGTCCCAGACGTTCTTGTCGTTACGACCGAACGGGTGTCTGAAGTCATAGACTTTGTGACCTCGCTTACGGAGCTCTTTAACCAAGGTGGGCTGACTCCCGTTCTTCCAGCTGCTTGCAATATAAATTCTTGACATAATATTATTTTTTTTGTTTTTTTATTATAACATGATAACCATTATCGTCGACGGTAAATCCAAAAACAGAAAAAGAATTTAGTTCCCAAAAAAGGTCTTTTTCATCATTTATAGGACAATATTTTAAGTATAAAATTTACTTCTTCTTTCGTGGCAGGACGAATGTTTGAATCAATTGGACAACCAAGAAAGTCACAAGTCCATTGACGATTATAAACTCCATTTTCATCAGGCTCTCCCATTGATCCATCACGCATACAATTTATTGCTACCTTAAAAAACCCATTAGGATAACAAAGAGCAATAGCGCGAAGTGTTATCTCGTTATTACGAACAAAATAATTGTTGTCCCATGACATAAAAGTCAATACCTCAAGTTGTGGTAATGAGTCTATTTCCTTAATGTTAACATTTTTATTTTCCATAAATAATTCGTCTTAAAATAATCTATTTTCTATCTTATAATTATATACCAGCACTTCCTGTTTCCTTTTTACCCCCCCCAATATATGATTTGCAACCCTGAGAGGCATATCCCTGACGGTGTAATGCCATCCTTGGCGTTGCACATATTCTTCCAGCATATCGCTGGAAAAGTTACAGAGGATGAATTTTCCCCTGACGGAGGAAAGCGTTTCAAGAAGTTCCTTAAAATGCTCGAAGGTAAAACCGCTATAATGTTTCTGAACACAACCGGGATAAGGAGGGTCAAGGAAAAAGAAAGTGTCTTCGGTATCTCGCTGACGGATAACTTTAATAGCATCGCGGCAGCTGATCTGCACGAGCTTCAGGCGTTCATGCACCTTATAGGTAAACTGATTGCGGTAGTTTTCCATCACCACACCAGAGTGACTTCCGCTGGTGCCGTTGTCCCACTTCCAGCCTCCTTGCGGAGAGCCGCCATAACCCATATTGCACAACAACCATACTGACCAGGCCAATTCAACGCTGTCTCTTGCAGTCTTGGGGTTGCGCCAGACTTTGTCTGCTCTCAGAAATTCCCTCTCTGCATTCAGGGTGTTCTGAATTTTCTTCTGAAGCCGGTTAAACAGCGTTTCGTCCTGGCAGACATCATAAAAGGTGACAATCCTATCATCTATATCATTTATAACCTCGCAAGGACTTTTTCCCTTGGCAAAGAATACAGCACCACCACCAAAGTACGGCTCACAATAAACCCTGTGAGTCGGCATCATGGCAATAATCGTGTTCGCCAACAGCTGTTTGCCTCCGTAATAGGTGATGGGTGTACGCATGAGCTTATGTGTTTAAATGTGAAATCCTTATATTTTCCTGGACAATGGCAGTAACATCCATGCCAAAATGAAGACCGAAGCTGTCCAGAAAATCAATAGTCTCAGTAAGACAACGTTTACCAAAGTTCCGGAACCTTAAAAGAACCCGTTGATCCAGCTGAACAAGGTCTCCGACGGTATTAACGTCAGCAGACTTCAATGAATTAAGGGTGCGAATGGAAAGATCCGTGTCAGCAAGACGGAAAGAAAACAAATCCATCAGCTGGGCCAGTCCGTCCTTTCCCTGATAGCGGGAGGGGACAGATTTCTTGATATAGTCGGCTCTACCGGCTTGGGCTTCTGCCAGCTCCCCTACCCTTTTACTTAACAGAATAGACTGATTTCTTAATGCAAGGTTCTCCTTTCGTAGCTCTAAACACTCCTTACGGAGATCGCTGTAGTTTTTCATTGCCGACATCTTCCGGAAGGCCTTATGAATAATCAAAAGAATCCGTTCGCGGGAAAGGCCGAATTTCTGACTTTCCTGACCAATCGTGTTTCCGTTATTGATGTCGGAAAGAATTTCGTCTTCGCGTTCAGACAGGACATCTGAACCGGCTACAGAAAGAATGGCCGAAAAGACAGACGCAATAAACCATTGAGGCATGGAAGTTGGGACAACAGCCTCTGCCTTGGAAATTTCTTCAATGCGTCTGTCAAGGGCGACCTCTCTCTTCTCGGCCTCCTGCAGCTTGGCAGCAAGGCGCTTGTCCGTCTGCTCCAGCTGGAGGAAGGTGTCAAAATGACTGACAAGGGTCTCTTTGTCGACGTATTGGCGACGTTTTAACGTGTGGGCTGTAATAAGACCAGACGCTATCCAGTTGGAAATGGTCTGTTCTTCCACACCCAGCAGACGGGCTGCTTCCTGTCTGGAAATCAATCGTGCCATGTTCTATATAATTAAATTAAGCTGTTTTCTGATTCAGCGCTTCTAATGAGGCGGCAAGAGACTCGCAAAGAACACGCGACATATTAACCTCTACGGCGTTGCCGATGTACTTTTTCTGCTCCGACTGGTTGCCGATTAGAACGTAATCTTCAGGGAAGCCCATGATGCGTTTCAGCTCACGGATATTCAACATGCGCATCTTGATGTCTATAATACCATATAGAGACATAAACTCCTTAATCTTACGAGTCATAGGAGAATCATTGTTATAAACGGCAATGCCGATTTCACCCTGCTCTGTGTAAATAAGATAAGGGGGCATCTTGTCCATCCTCGCTATGAGGGTGAAACATGGCTTTTCGATGCTGCCTCCGGCACTTTCAAACTGAGGATTCATCAGATAGCGGTCAGCAGAAACAAGTTTCTGTTTAGGTATGCACAGCACAGCGGGGTTTGCCGTTTCTATTGACCCCACTTGTCCGCCGCCGCTGTATTCATTTGCAAGAAAATGGCTTGCCTGGATCCGGACCTTATCCAAGGGTACATCCGGCATGGGCTCGTTTAGGTTAAGATTCACCAGACCAAACCGGTCTTTGGTAAGAACGGTAGGCATTGGCTTCTGAATGTCTGCGTTGAAGCCGTTGCCGTAATAGGCGGTAATAAACGCCTCATGGGGAATCGTTGTTATAGTTCCGGCAGGCAAGTCTATGCTTTGGTTCTTTGACATGGGATGTCCGCTGAACTGCTTGGAAATAAACTGCGCCTTAGCCTTGGCAAAGCGGTTGCCGCAGGTAAGCACACCACAAGGTTCATCAATACCCTTGACAGTGTCCTGTGGACGGACACTGTTGTAGCGGACAAGGAAATTGTCCTTTCCTCCTGCCACAAACTTCACAAGACCGGCATAAATGCGCTCCAGTGTTTTTTCTACCAATGGCTTTCTCCTGCAGAAAATGGACTCACCTTCGTCGTTGAGGTCCAAGACCTCACGGACGGGCTTCCATTTCTTGTACGCCGTGGAAGCCGAATCCTCGTCACCAAATTTGGCATAGGAGGGTTTGGGAAAGGTAATGGGCAACCCGTGCTTTGCAAACTGCCCAAAGAAGCGCTTGCGGCTTGTATAAGCCCCAAAGTCGGCAGCGTTAAGGATCCGGTAATCAAAGTCATAGCCGTAACAGCATACATTTCTCACCCAGTTCAGATAACAGCGCCCTTTGTCTTTACTGATTGGCTTGCCAAAGGCGTCCAAGTCGCCCCAACACATAAATTCCTCAACATTCTCAATCTGAATGAAGTGGGGGTTGATGGCTTCAATGTATCTGAAGAGGTGCTCGGCCAGGGTGCGGCTATCAGCATCTCTGGGCTGGCCTCCCTTGGCCTTACTGAAATTCGTACACTCCAAGCTGGCCCACAGAACAACACGCGCTTGCGGGTACTTTGTTCTTTCTTTTTGAAGGTGGGCAACGAGGGGTCGCAGATCCAAGGTTCTAATGTCTTCTGTAAAATGTAACGTGTCCGGATGATTTGCCTGATGGGAAGCAATGGCGTTGGCATCGTGGTTGACACATGCCACAACCTTGGCACAAGGCTGCCCAAACAGCCGTGCCTTGCTGACTCCCGTAGAGGTGCCACCGGCACCGCAGAACAAATCAATATATAATAGGCTTATCATAGTTGTTATAATCAGATAATGAAATCTATTTATTGTCTTCTGTTTCTTCAGGAACTTCATACTTGATAATATCAAGAATATTGGTTTCCTTCAGCTGTGCCTGCTCCCAATCGCCAAGGGTACCCTTCATTCCTTCCTGAATGGCAGAACGAGCATCGTCAAAGTCCTTGGCAAGAACCATGACAAGCTGGGTGATTTTCTTTTCCTTTCCTTTCTTCTCGTCTACAGTTATAAACGACAACTTGGCCGAATACCAACGGTCAGCAGAAGAGTCAGAACTGTAGAACAGCTCGCTGACTTTCAGGCGACGAATGGCACAGATGTCATATTCGCCTGAGACGTAATCAGTAATATACTCGGCAGCACGTGTCTCTGCCTCGGCGAAGCTAACAGCTTCAACCAGGTATTTCTCGGTGACGTTCTTGATAAGACCGTCTTCCATGGTCTTATCAAACTTAATTGAAACTTCGTAATGCATCTTATCTATTTTTAATTATTTTTTTGGACGTATTCGCCAAGATGAATAGAAATAGCCACGCTACATGTTGCTTACAAATGTTATGCATTCGCATCATCCCCAAAAAGAGAAGACCGATTCTCAGTGCTGTATGTTGCTTACAAATGTTATGCATTCACATCTCATTTGTCGCAACACGCCGAGAATGAACGCTTTCAAGCAACTTCATGAGTGGTCAAGCCCTCACGATATGGCCGTACAGCCGGCCCGAAAGATTTTTTTTATTCATCATCTTTTTCTTTGTCGGAAACAACTTTGATGCCGGCCAACTTTGCCTTATACTCAATCAGGGTCTTAAAGCCATAATAAGACCAGTTGCGAAGCATAAAAAAATCTCCTTTCTGGTTTTCTTCCTTAGCCTGGATCTCGCGGGCTTCCTGGTTGATTAGCATGATGGTGCTGCATTTGTTCTTTATAGCCCTATCTACCAAAGCTCTGGAATATATATGGAGCTTGGTGTGGACATAGTTTTTCTCCAGTTCTGTAAAACGTTCAATGGCTTGTAGCTTGCGCTTGCGGCCTTTACCTCCATTTGTCCAACGGGAATTGAGCTGACAGCGACGTAAGGCGGCCTGGATCTGAAGGCGACGATACAAAAATTCCTCGGCAGTTCCAATGCTCCCCCACTTAATTCCGCTGTCATAGATGTTCTTGGCGCAAACCTCGTAGTTATATTCTACGGGGTGTGCAAGGCCCAAATAACAGTACATGGTTTTCTTGGAATCAAGCTTAACTTCTTGCTTGGGAATATCAACACAAAGCAAAAGGAAAAGCTTCTGTTTTTTCCTACCAGTTGTACGATCTGCCACCTTCTGGAAGGCAATCGAAGAAGAACAAAGCTTGTATTCGCCATTAATACAGCGGTCAATTATAGAAGCGTTGTTGCTTCTATCCTGACCTAACATACAGGCAAAAGGTATTCCAAACAGGGTAAAATAATACCGCTTTACCTTCTTTGTCTTTCCTGTTTTCTCGTTCAGCGTTTCTTCTTCAACGCTGTGAATATTGGCAAGAGCAATAGCAGAGAAGGGTATAGGAATATTGTTCTTGTAACTTCGTAAAGTACTTTCACCTTTGTTAAGGTCAGGCAGAGTTTCCTTAAATGTCTTGGACACAGCCTGGTTCAGACAACTGTAAATATCGGCAGGAACATTACCCTTTAACATTGAACTGATAAGACGATACGTGGTATTCTGCTCGCTCATACCAGGCCCTTTTTCAAGGGTGTCCGAAACGTTATATTTTACTTTCTGCTTACCAGTCTTTTCGTCGGTAACCATAAAGCGCTCGCGAACATCTTCCTGCAGATACATAAAATCCCTTACGTTCTGCTGCACGAACTTGTGCGAGACAATAAGGTTGGCGGCCTTACGAATCGCATCACGCCATTCAAAAATGGTGTGCATATAGTTGCTCTTCATTTCTTTGTCCTCTTCGTGGACATAGATTTCGATTTTTCTTGTAATAACCACGGCGAAATATATTTTATGTTACTATTTTACTAAACCTTGGCAAAGGTTCTCGATATATGTAATAGAATCTTTCAGGAGCCTGAACTGTTTCTTTGTAAGCTTGGAATGCTTAAGAAGATCAAGAAGCTGACGGAAAGAGTTCTTGTCGTCCTTGTATTCACGAAGGAGAAAATACCGAAACCATTTGGGGGCTATCTGGCGGGGTAAAGGAAGGTCTAAGAACCTAACGATCAAAACTGATAGGTTCATCTGGTAGGTCGAAAAAAGATAAAAACACTTTCCTTCCTTGTAGTCGTACCAATCGAAAAGCATACGCGCCTGATTCTGGCGACGGTTGATGCTGATCTGAAAGCAGTCAATGGTACACTCTTCTTTTATCTTTACGGCCAAGGCGCGAAGCTGCTCCAGTGTCGTTGTGCTCTTGATGCGGAAGATTCCCTCACGTATAAACTGCATGTTCGGGGAAGGGGGAAACCCTGTCTTATGCTCGATGAAGGACAATATCTTGTCCCGTCTCGAAGCAAAGGATTCCCCAATCCACATTTCGGTTGCAGATTTCAAATCTTTCTTGCCCTTTGAAAATTTAATAATATCTTCGGTCATTTTCTTTCCTTCGTTTTAGGGTTCTTGAATAATATAACGGCTACAACGACTGTGGTCAGCACCATAATCAGAGCAATCCATGTTAGGATGAATGCCGTTAAATATTCAATATAAACATGTATCATATCTTTGTTAGTCTTCGTTTTCGGGGGTGTCTTCGCGGGGTTCTATAATAATCGGAATAAGCGATAGAATTAGAAGGATAGAGCTACAGACACCAAAAATTATCATTCCTGAAGCCATAATCAATAAATAACATTAAGGTTGGAGCGGTTTTGGCAGGAAGTCAAATCCTCTATTCTTGGGGTTGGGAAATGAAATCTGCTAAAGTCCACAACGCATGGCTCTCTTCTTGACTTCAGGGTGAGAAGAAGTGTTGCGCCAACATCGTCCTTGGGAAAAACACAGTAGACCTTTTCGTAGTTCTCGCTGTCAATAATAAAATCAAGAAAATTGCAGGGGTTGTTCATGACCAGACAGTCACAGTCAACCATATCAGGATCTTGGAGTTGGCGCAAACGTGACTGGTAGCCAAGGAAGGATAAAAAATCAACAAACAGACAACATTCCCTTGTTCTGGAGGCTTTGCTTTTTGGGAAATGGCAAAGCCCTGGATATTTTAACGTAACAGGAGAGTTGTGTTCGTCGATACCGGTTGCAGTTTCTTCTTTGAGCTGAGAAAGCAGCTTCTCAACTTCCTTGTCCGGGGTTGGAAGGGCTTTCGAAACTGGACGGCGGGGCGCCTCTGGTTGAAAGGTGGCGAACAGCGTGGGATTGTTCTTGGGGCGCTCCTCCAAAAAAATGTTAAGCTGAGGGCTGAAAAATTCAACTCCTCCGTTTTGGTTACAAACACCAACTCCATGAAAAGCGCGGTTAAAAATGATAAGCTTGATTGATTTCATGCAGCTGGGGATGACAGCAGGATTGATTCCTGCCGTCTGAAGCGTAGCTATTGACGCGTTGTCTATATAAGACTCGCGGAGAACGCCTTTGTCAATGACGTTTGATGGAATAATGGTAGATAAACTCATGGCTTATGTTAGTTTTTTGTTAAAGTTATATTGATAAGGTCAATAAGCTCCTGGCGGGTGTGGCCCAGCCTGAAAAAATCACTGATATCCTTTTCTTTCTTGTTTCCGGCAAGGGGTAGTACAAGACGGCTGACAGGGTATCGTTCGCCAAACTCAGATACTCTTTTTTGTGAGTCTTTTAAGCCGGGTGGGTCACAGTCATATAAAATGACAATGTTTTTATATTTACCCGAGAGGGACCGGATGGTCTCTTCGGAAATGAAGGCGCTCTCGCTGTTCGGTGCTATGGCACAGAATCCGTGGGAGGCAAGGGTCATAACGTCTTTCTCGCCACCGGTGATGAAGATATAGTTTTCAAGTTGTTCTGATGCCGAAAGCTGGTCCATTCCGAAAATATAAGGTTTCGGAAGGGTTCCAGCATACATGAACCGTACATTCGAGAAGGGGCGGTAAACTTTGACACCTTTTCCTTCGTTAAAGAAATAGCCGTACATGGGTTCCAAGTAACTGCTGTGGATGGTATAGCTGCTGTCATCCTGCCGGTAAAAGGTGCAGGAACGTAAGCTGCGTACACAATATCTCTCCAAGGTTTCCTTGGAAATTCCGTAGCGTAGCCAATATTGCAGCTCACTTGGCCGGAAGGTCTGCCATGCCGCATAGAAGCGGAGAGGTTTGTCTGGCAAGAAAGCTGTGGGTATAACCTTCTGAAGAGAAGGAGTCTGAACGGGGGTGTCTTCGGATAATGATAGGTTCAAGTCCTGGTTGATGGCTTTCAGAAGCACTGGAAAGTCGGACCTAAGGTTCAGGTTCTTGATTTTGGCGGCTATTGTGAAACAGTCGCCACACCAGTCAGAATCGCCATAATCAACCATGTAATAGATTCCTGTGGATTGTTTCTCGCGATAATGCAGACGGCATGACGGTGCTCTGTCTTCCCGGAACGGATTGCAAAACGACTTCTTTTTGACAACATCACCTACATAGTGGGTGAAGATGTCAAGGCCGTTATTAGTGTGATGTAATATCTTATCGCGCATCGTCATTACACTCTACAATCTTGAATGAAATACAAGGTTTTCTTCTGTTATTATACAGAACAAGTTCGTGTTCTGTCTGCTGAATATAAACCTTATCTGTTGTCCGGTTCTTGAAAAGAAGGTAGGCGCAGAATCTTAAATATCTGATAACTACTTGGCAGCAGGATAAGGATAGGCTGGTACCTATCAACATGGGCTTACATCTGATAAGCAAGGAAACAAGCCATTTGGGGCGCTTGTTGGTCATCTCTGTTTTTACAACCTTATACATAAGGAACTCCTTTCTTTGTAAAGGCGGTTAGATGGATTATTTCTTTGGGACAAAGCTGCCAATACTTCCATACTTAACAATATAATAGTCCAGGCTGTCGGCAGGGATTTCTTTAACTGGCTCAAAATCCATGCTTCGGTATTCGTTCAGCTCTGACTTTAAGCCGACCTTATAAGAAATGATGACAGGTTCGGTTAGGACATAGGCAAAATAGATAAGGAAAGAAATGACAACAACCACCATACTGATTGTGTAAATGGAGGAGCTTGTAAAGAAGTCTGGTTGTTCGGAGTTCTTAGGAGCTCTAAAGTAAATTATACCACAGATAATAAAGAAAATGAAAAACACTATTGCCATAAAAAATAGATTATGCCAGTGGTTTAAAACATTTTTTAAAAGAACAAATTCCATAATTATAAATTTTAAATGTTGGACATTATGTTAAAATAGTTTATTCTCTAAGTTATAATTATATACCAGCACTTCCTGTTAAATAATAGAAGGCGGTTGGGTTCAGGAATGTCGGATGTTTGTTTAGCCAAGTGCTGGTATTGTGTAGTAGGATTTAACGTTTATGTTTTTAGGTTGTTTTTGGTTTATAAATAGTCCTGTACACGCTTTTGACATTGTTGCAGGTCGGTGAATCGGTATTCAATCTTTCCTGGGCGTTTGGCAACTGGTGATAAAAGCTGGTTGCGTAACCACCGGTTGACGTTTGCTTTTCCGAAAAGTCTGTATGCTTCGTTCTGCGAAATAATGTTCCCAGGATGAGAGAGGGCCTCCACCAGCTTCGGAACGAGAGCGGTAGAAAGGTCGTCGAGGAAAGTTTCGTACTCGACGCATTTGTCTTGGAAACACAGTTGGAGCATATCTTATAAATTGAAGTTGTAAAAGATCTTATCACAGGCCTGGCGCCAGGCAAAAGAGGATTTGAAATTTGAAAGGACGGTGGCAGACTTGTATTTCTTTCCTGCCATGGCCAGATAGGCGGTGGCTTGCTTCTTGGCTTCCTCAACATCCTTGCAGGATGCTTCCCAAAGCATGGCAAGCTCTGAGTCTTCTTCCGGAGAAAGTAGAATCATAAACTTTTCCATAATATATGTTTTTAGGTTTTTTATTATAGAGTTTGTGAATCCGAAGAAACAGGGTCGGCTTGCATAAAGGGCAAAATGCCCTGCTTTACCTTGTCGTTTTTTTGAACGACTGGTTCTTTTTTTCCGTTATATACACCAGCTCTTTTGAGAATCATGGTAATACCATAACGAGACATGTCGTATCGCTGTGCAAGAACCTCCATAATGCGATGAGATGTTGTTTTGCCAGACAGGATATCTGCGGATCGGCGTAAATACTCACTTATAATACTCTCGTTTCTTTCCCGAGTAAAACGCTGGTAGTCGGTTTCGTATTCGTTAATTTTTTCCATATTTTTATGTATTGATTCTTTTTTATTTCAAATTTTTGAGTAACTTTGCGCCCGTATCTGCGTTTGAAAAAATAATGCAATTTCGGCTGGATTTGCTACTTTTCTTTCGCAAAGGTAAACATAAATGTTGATACATACAACATCTGCGTTTAGTTTTAACGTAGTTTAACATAATAATAAACAAAAATGGGAATAATAATAAAACAATTTCATGTAGGAAACGCTATAGCAAAAAGACTAAAGGAAAAAGGTTTAACACAACGTGCGTTCAGTGAAAAACTTGGCGTTGCACAACAGGAAGTAACAAGGCTGCTTCGCAAAAACAGCCTTGACACAGAGAAGCTGAGTGCAATCTGTGTTATTCTTGATTACAATTTCTTTAAGGATTTCTGTGCCATTGGAACAACCGAAAACTCAGCTTCGATTGATGCTGTTCTTGATAAGGTGGTAAAGCTGGGGGTCGAAAACAATCGTCTTCAGGAAACTATAAAGGAAAAAGAAGAATATATTCAAGAGCTTGAAGGCCGACTGGCAGAGAAGTAAAAGGGATTCATCTTGAATATATTCTTGTGTTTTAGCTGGGGTGATAAATGGATACATACACCGTTGATAAAGCCAAAGAGCTTATCGTTTTAAGCAATCCGCTCTGGAATAAATATATATCCCTGTGCGGAAGGTTTGAGCGTGACAGTAACGGATATATGTATCTTGTTGGCGAAAATGAGAACACAAGAATAAGAATAGATGACAACTTCTCGGACAAGGCGGCAGAAGACGAAATTGAGGATGGCGATATTGTAATGATAGAAGGCTTCCTCAATTTCGGTGGAGTTAATCAGAAAACAAAAGACGACAGATCGTCGAAGGCTGCAAACGTGAACCTGGCAAACAGCAGCTTCTATGTTTACCTTACACCAAAAAGAACAAAGAGGGTTGAGGTAGAAGGAAATGGTGAAGTAACAGAAGGCATGCAGCCTAAGCCAAATGGGTGTTCGTCCGCGGGGTGTTGTCTTCTTTTTGTTTTCTTTATAATAACATGTATAGTCGTGTTTAAGCTAAATCACTAAAAAAATAAAGTTAAAATAAAAATAGTAAGATTTTTCACCTGAACAGAATTATATATAAATTTGTTTAGAAATAGTTTAGAGATTAAGCCCGAAGTTACGATAAACACTGAAAATATTGCTGCCGCCCAGGCAGCTGTCGAAGAGTAGTTTTAATAGGCTGATATACAACTAGTTAATTACAAGGAGTTAAAGTGATTCTATAACACTTTGACTCCTTGTTTTTTGTTATAATAACCCTATAAAAATAGCCGCTATTCCGTGTGCCAATCGCAAATCATAGCAAACGGGATAGCTTTTTTAAGATTTTACACAAAATACCATCCACAGTATAATTAGCTAGACGAGATATTGCAAAAGATAATTGCAAATTGGATTCAGCTTCGTGGACAGCACGCCGCTGCGTGTGTGCAAAAACCAGCACATTCACATTCACAAGGTATTCAAAGGCATCGCCCAGCGCGGGAAATGCTCAATGGGATGGTTTTTCGGCTTCAAGCTCCATCTTATCTGCAACGAGATGGGCGAATTGCTCAACTTCATGATTACGCCTGGGGATGTGGATGACAGAAAGCCGCTGGAGTACAAGGCATTTACGGATTTCCTATACGGCAAGCTGGTCGGCGACAAAGGATACATTAGCAAGGAGCTCTTCAGGAAACTCTTTGTGGACGGGATACAGCTCATCACAAAGCTAAAGAGCAATATGAAAGGTGCTCTGATGAGTGTCTCGGACAAGGTGCTGCTGCGCAAGAGAGCGATTATTGAAAGTGTCAACGACGAACTCAATAACATCGCACAGATTGAACACTCAAGACACAGGTCAGTCTGCAACTTCGCTGCCAACCTGTTGGGAGCTGTTGCTGCCTATTGCTACTTCCCTAAGAAACCATCCATACAGGTGGTCAGAGTGTTTGATAATCAGCTTTCTCTCTTATGAATCAATTTCGTCGAACTCACGTTAATTACTTCCCCACAAACTCGCTGGGGGTGAGTCCCGTGATGCGCTTGAACAGGCGGGTGAAATGGTGAGGGAAGTCAAAACCCAACAGGCGGGAGGTCTCGCTGATGTTATGACCTTGCATCAGCAGACTTTTCGCCTG
>JAFYDO010000207.1 GCA_017544745.1 Treponema sp.
AAAGAGTATTTCCGACAGTAACATTTACAATGTCTTTAACGCATACTTTTGCAGTACGAGTTTTTTTACTGTCAAAGAAGGTAAAATATTCAATATTGCAGTTTTTAGTAATTCCATTCAGATTATTGATAACGCAGGAAAGGGTAGTTCCGTTATATTCAAAGAACTTGCCTGTTACATATTTACCACTGTAAGGATGGGTAAACATATAGTGGCCTTCATTCTTTTCTTCTTCTTTTTCCGGCTCATCTGCAATAATATTTTCTACAGTTGGAATTTCTTCTTTTTCTTCAACAGGTTGTTCTGCTACAGCTTCTGAAACAGCTTCTACAACAGGAGCTTCGGTTTTTACACTTGCAAATATACCTTCAAGAACAGAAGGTTCAAGCGAAGTAAAGTAGTCGGTAATTCCAAGAATGCGGGCCTTTTCTTCATCCTCAGAAGACATAGGATTTGGTTCATAAAGATAAACTTCAACCTCGTCTCCACCAATACCGCTTTTTACAAACTGAACAAGAGTTTTCCAGTGACGCGGATATTCAGAAGAGCTTACAACTATGCAGTCTGGTCTTATCTCTTCAATATTGTCCAATGCCTTTAAAAGCCATTTGTAGATAATTGTATCGTAGCCGGCTTTTTGCAGGACAGAGTTTAATACAGAGTAGACATTCTCATCTTCAGAAATTATAAGTGCCTTCATTTACTCGGTTCCAAGATTTACAACAGTGTAATCATAAATAGTCCAGATTCCTTCGCGCTGACGAACCTTGTAGGTATAGCGTTTCTTTTCACTAAAGTTTGGATATTTAAACCATTCAATTACAGTTACAGAACCTTCTGTCGGAGTATATGTTGTCTTTTCAATTTCAAATCTTTCAGGAACTGCAATAATGTCGTTTTCAATTCTAGACTGCATCAAATCAGCCTTGTAGGTTTCAATCATTCTTACGCGTTCTTCTGCAGAAACTGTTGTATACTTTTTCTTGAGAGTAGAATTACGCTTGAGCATTGATTCAACGTCCATGTACAGGAAGTACTGATCCCACAAAGATTTCTGTCTTGCAATGATTGTCTGTTCAACAACCTTGTCAGGGCCAATATTTTCAGGCTTTAAGATTTCCTGAGTTGTTTCTTTTACCGGAACATAAGTAGAAGCTGCAGCAGATGGAGAAGGGCGGATTTCAAGAGTAAGTCTGTTTGAATTAAGCTTAATGTATTTTGATTTGTAAAGTTCAGGATAGAAGGTCATTTCAAGATAATAAACTGAAGGATCTTCAACTCTGATATAGTCCTTTACATTTTCAACAAAGGAATATTCTTCGCCGCTTTCAAGAGAGATTTCGCGGAAATAAACAGTACGATTTGTTGTGCGTTTTTCAATGATGCTGTCAGTCTGTGCAAGCTGGCTGTTCTTTACAGTGTAAGCATAAAAATCAAGACTGAACGCGCGGTCATCTGCAAGCTTAAAGCGCATTGTTTCACTTCCGTTGTTCTTGATTGTAACATGAACATTTATTGGGTTATCATCATTCAAGCCCGGATAATAAATAGACCTGTTGTAATACTTGATTGAAACAGAAGCCTGGGAATAATCCACAGCTGCATTTTCCTGAGCGAAAAATGTCTGTCCAAACAAACAAAGAAATGATATAATCAATACAAGTTTACGGTTTTTCAACGTAATCTCCTTAAAAGTTTTTTTAAGAATTTATTTCTCATTATATAGTATATTATCGGTATTTTAAATGAAATCATTATCAACTTCTATCAATAATTTATTACATAATTGGCAGGACTTTTATGGAGCCGTAAACAACAAAACAGATAACAAGCTCCAGATCTGGGGAATACACGGCTGCCTTTTTTCATTTTTTCTGCAGGAGCTTTCTGCAAAGCAAAAGGATTTTTTAATTGTCGTTCCATCCGAAAACGAAGTAAACAATATCGTCAATGACCTGAACACAGTTTTTCCGCAGGCTCAAGTTTTTGTTTTTCCATCATGGGGAGTTATTCCTTACAGACCCGCAGCACCCGGTTCCCTGGTATTTGGACAGAGGGCAGGTTTTCTTTCAAAGCTCTGTACACAGGACGATACTGCGCCCCGTATTTTTATAATTACAGAACGCTCTTTTATAAGCCCCTTACCACCACCAGAATATGAAAAAGATTTTACATTCACTCTCAAAGTAAACGACCCTCTGGACACACTTAAAACCGCCCAAAAGCTTACACAGCTTGGATACACAAGAGTTTCCAGAGTAAATGTAAAAGGGGAGTTCAGCCTGCGTGGTGAAGTACTGGATATCTTTTTACCGCTTGCAGAAAATCCTGTACGCATAATTTTTGATTTTGACATGATTGAGTCTATAAAAGAATTTGAAGCCGACTCACAGATTACCCTTGCCAAAAAAGAGAAAATTACAATTTACCCTATGAAAGAAGTGCTATGGACACCAGAACTGGTGCAAACACTTGGCAAAAGACTGGAAGAATACCAGAATAG
>JAFYDO010000208.1 GCA_017544745.1 Treponema sp.
AGATCTGGGCCCTCGTGGTGACCAGCTTCGTATTTTTGTTTCTCTTGGAAAAAAGGACGGCTACCGTGCACGCGAACTTGCAGAATACTTTAGCACCCTGCTTCATATTCCTGGACGCATGGTTGATGATATTGATGTTGCACAGGAATTTTCTTTGGTGTCGCTCCCTGCAGCCAGCGCAAAAAAAGCAATTGAAATGTCGCGTAAAAACAAAAAGCTTCCTCACATGCACCTTGATGTAAAAGAAGAAGGTGGTGGCCGAAAACGAAATACACGACGTCATTCAGAAGACAAAGACAAACAAAAACGGCCTTCTAAAAAACCTGCAGAAAGGTCTTCTAAAAAGCCGTCTTCTAAAAAGTCTGGCAATGATGCAAGTGCCTTTGTTAAGAAAGGAAGTAAAGGTAAAAAGGCAGAGCGTTTTTAACAAAAGAGATCCCGAAACAAGTTCGGGATGACGCTAGCGCTGAATTCTTCCGCTACCATTACCGGCAGCCAGCTTCTCTACTTCATCAACACTTACCATGTTGTAGTCGCCTTCGATTGTGTGCTTGAGACAGCTTGCGGCAACTGCAAATTCTACTGCATCCTGTGTAGACTTTCCGTTGAGCAATGAATAAATAAGTCCGCCGCCAAAGCTGTCGCCGCCACCTACGCGGTCTACTATATACATTTCGTATTCCTTGCTAAAGCAGTAATCTTTTCCGTCGTACAAAAGTGCTGCCCAGTTGTTGCGGTTTGCATTGATAGAAGTACGCAAGGTAATTGCAACCTTCTTAAATCCAAACTTATCGGCAAGCTGCTTTGCTACAGATTTATATCCTTCTTTATTAAGTTTACCGCCTGTGATATCTGTGTTTTCTGCTTCAATTCCAAAAACGTCTTTTGCGTCTTCTTCGTTAGAAATGCAGACATCAACATACTTACAGATTTCTGTCATTGCTTCGCGGGCCTGTTCACGAGTCCAGAGTTTTCCGCGATAGTTTAAATCACAGCTGACTGTTGCACCTGCAGCCTTTGCCGCTTTACAGGCTTCTATGCAAATCTGAACAAGGTTTCCGCCAAGAGCCGGAGTAATACCCGTTAAATGGAACCATTTACAATCCTTAAAAATTGTTGCCCAGTCAAAATCCTCTGGCTTTGCTTCGGCAATAGAGCTGTGTGCACGGTCGTAAATACATTTTGATCCACGCTGGCTTGCACCTCTTTCATTATAATAAATACCTACACGATCGCCGCCACGAACAATATATTCTGTGTTTACACCATAACGACGAAGACTGTTTATTGCAGCCTGACCAATTTCGTGTTTTGGAAGCTTTGTTACGTAATAAGCGTCGAGTCCGTAATTTGCAAGAGACACTGCAACGTTAGCTTCGCCCCCTCCAAATGTAGAAGTCATTTTATCTACCTGAACAAAACGGAAATATCCTTCCGGTTCCAGGCGCAGCATTATTTCTCCAAATGTTACTACTTTCATATTTTATCCTCTTATTTCCTTTACAATATCAGCAGCTTCTCGTGTCAATCTTTCAATTTCATCAAACTTACCGGCGGCAATTAAATCTCCCTTTACCATCCAGCTGCCGCCACAAGCCAAAATTTTATCGCAGGCAAGGTAGTCACGTACGTTTGTTGCGTTGATTCCACCTGTTGGCATAAACTTCATCATTGTGTAGGGGGCGCTCATTGCTTTTATCATTTTAAGACCGCCGGCGTTTTCTGCAGGGAAGAACTTTACTACATCAAGTCCAAAACCAAGTGCCATCTCCAGTTCTGTCGGTGTCATAATGCCCGGGCAAACCGGATAATTCTTCTTGAGACAATACTCCACAACCTTTGGATTAAAACCAGGGGATACAATAAATTTTGCACCGGCTCCAACTGCCCTGTCTACCTGTTCCACAGTTAAAACTGTACCTGCTCCAACAAGCATGTCAGGAAACTTTTTTGCAATAGCACGAATGCTTTCTTCTGCAGCGTCTGTACGAAAGGTTACCTCTGCACATCCAAGTCCACCACCAACAAGAGCAGTACCAAGAGGTTCTGCATCACTAACCTTATTCAAAACAACAACAGGAACAATTCCTATTTTACCAATCTGCTTTAATGTATCATTCATATATGCCTCATTTTAAAATAATCATCTAATATACTAGTATACCAGTTACTTTATTCTAACACGAATTTTCAAAAATGTCATCCTGTTTATTTAATTTGTTTTCCATCACAAAAGGCTTTGCCCACCACTTGTCCCAGAACATTATAATTATGGCTTACAGGATCATAGCACACAGGCTTGAGTTTTGCACAATCAATCTTTCCGTCTGTCAAAACCGACTCATCTGCGCTTACATTTATGATATTGCCTACGATATAATCACTTTCCTCACTCATCTGCGCAACTTCGCATTCGAGAGTCATAGGCAGTTCATTGATTACAGGAGCATCAACAAATTCAGACTTAGTTACGGTCCAGCCTGCTTTTTTAATTTTGTCCGGCTCGGTATTTCCGCTTACAATTCCAACATAATCGCATTCCTTTACAAAAGCAGCAGTTGCCATGCTCACTGTAAAGGCTTTTCGTTCTGCAATATTTTTTGTTGTCTTATGACTTTTATCAAGGCAGATTCCAATCTGATTTGTATCGTGGATTCCACCCCAGGCCGCATTCATTGCATCAGGATTTCCATCCTTGTCATAGGTTGCAATA
>JAFYDO010000028.1 GCA_017544745.1 Treponema sp.
ACAAGCGGAATATCAAGCTTGTGTGCCAGCGCAATGAGCTTTTCTGCAACAATTTTCTGGTCCGGAAGTCCGTGATCCTGGAGTTCTATATAATAATGATCCGGTCCAAAAAGGTTTTTGTATTTTAATGCTAATTCTTCTGCTTCCTGATCCATGCCCGCAAGCAGAAGCTGTGGAAGCTCTCCCATAATACAGGCCGAAAGACAGATTAAGCCTTCGTGATATTTTTCGAGCAGTTCAAAGTCTATGCGGGGTTTTCCGTAATACAGTCCTTCTGTAAAGGCAATGGAACTAAGCCACGACATGTTTTCGTAGCCCTTCTGGTTTTCGCAAAGCAGAATAAGGTGAAAATAATGTGCCTGGCGGTTTCCGTCTTCTCCCTTATGGCTGTACGGAACGTCGTTTTTTTCCAGGTGGCTGCCGTAAGCAACGTAAAATTCTTCTCCGACAATAGGATTTATGTCGTTTGCGTGGCAGATATGCTCAAAATTGAGTACACCAAACATGTTTCCGTGGTCTGTAAGCGCAAGGGCTGGCATTCTGAGCCTTTTTGCCTTTGCAATGAGTGAATCAAGCTTGGCACAGCTGTCCAAAAGAGAATAATCAGAGTGAACATGCAGGTGGACAAAGTTAGAAACCGGCGTCCCCTCCGGCGCATCTGGGAATACATGAATGTCTGCCATGGTTTTAGTATGTTGCAATTTTTATTTTAATTCAAGGGAAAAACAATGCAAATAGGCTTCTGCATTATAAAATACTTATAAAAATACTGGCGCGAAGGAACAAAACGGAGGGCAAAATGGCTCTGGCTGTTGATGCCGCACAGCGGCAGTCAATAGTTCCATTGCAACAGCCAGCGTCAAGCGGCTAGCCGCGTTTTTGACCTCCGTTTTGTGACTGGAAGCCAGCTTTTTAGTATAATTTTTTTTATAATGCGTTTACCCTGACAATGAAAAAAAAATTGTAACAAAATAACAGTTGCATTTTTTTATATTATATAGGATAATAACTTATTGCGAGAATTCGTAATCGGAGGTTTTACAATGAAAAAACTTTTTGCTTTGTTATTGGTTTTGTTTACAGGAACTATGTTGTTCGCTGCTGCAAACACTTATGTAGTTGAGTCTGTTACTGGTGATGTAAAATATGAATCAGCACCTGGCAAGTTTGATAAGGTAAAGGTTGGACAGGAATTGTCTGCTTCTACAGTTATTAAGACAGGACTTAGCGCAAGCGTTGTTGTAAAGTATGACGGAAAGTCAATTACAATCAAGGCTAAGCAGTCTGGAACAATCGAACAGCTTTATATTGCTGCTGCACCTACAAAGGGCGGTCTTAAAAAGCAGTCTATTGCAAAAGCAGATGCTGTTGACAGTGCAGATGGAAAGAGAGAAGGTGTATCAACCGCTTCTTCCAGAGCTTCTGAAGCTAAAGCCGATTTTGCCTGGGATGAAGAGTAAGATATACTCTTAAAAAGAGCCTGCAATCTCATAATGTGGTTGCGGGCTTTTTTTTTCCATTAATCAGTCAAAAAAACTTCCCTGGGGAGAAAAAATTATAAAATGAAAAAGATTACAATTCCAAAAAAACTTGTTACTTCTATTTTAGTTCCATTATTAAGTGTTGCAATTTGTTCACTTCTTATGTTCTCTACCTTTGATTATAAGGTAGCAGACTGGTTTCAGCGCCCGTTAAAATCAACCGAAGAAAGTCCTAAGGTTCTTATGATTAAGGTTGATGACGATGCTGTTGACCAGATTGGAACTTTCCCTTTTTCGCGCACTGTATATTCACAGATGCTTACAAACCTTAAGGAGCTTGGT
>JAFYDO010000209.1 GCA_017544745.1 Treponema sp.
CAGATTAATATGACAGTGCTTGGCGGAAAGGTAAATAATTCGCCGGATGCGCTTAATATTTCGGTAATTTTATTAAATTCAAGCGCAAGCCACCTTAAATTCAGCGTTTTTGAAAACCTTTTGGGCTGTCATTTCCGCTCAATTATTTCTATAGAACACGACAGCGAAAATGTTTCTACCGAAGATATTTCACGTAAGTTCCCGGATATCAAATTCTTTATTCCGCTTGAAAAAACCTCTGATGGACAGCTTATAAATCTTGCAATGAGCGAAATAGATTCTGATTATGTTCTTGTATTGCGTGACAGTCTTTATATTCCAAGCGGTGTTGTTTTGAGCAATCTTGCCGAACGCCTTATGAACGAAAAAAAATACTGCATAGTCCCACGCCTCATGGATAAAAACAAAAACGGACTTTATACGCTTTTTACACCTGGCGCCGAAAAATCTCATTTTGTAATAGATGCTTCTTCGTATGTAACAGACGGCAAAAAGACAATTTATCCAAAAGATTATGTTGCACTTTATGACCGCAAAAAGTTTATTCAGCTTGGCGGTTTTGATTATACAATAGAGACTCCTTACTGGCAGAATCTTGACCTTGCAATGCGTTCCTGGCTCTGGGGAGAAGAAACCTGCCTTACAACAATGCTACAGTTTTCATATATTGATGAGCCACCGGTAGAGGATAAGACTATTAATCTTGATTACCTGCGTTATTATCTCAAAAACGAAGTTCCAAAATATAAACAGCAGCAGGGTTATATAAAGAATTCTTCCTTTATAAAATTTCTTTTCCGTTCTTCCTGCGGTTATCTGGAAGCAAAAAGACAGTTTAATGCTGCAAAAAAATGGGTAGAAAAAAATAAATACCGCTTTAAGATGGACTTACAGACCTTTGTAAAAGATTGGACAGAAAAAAAACAGGAATCGCAAAATGAGGAATAAGAGGGCAGTAATAGTACAGTGCAGATTATCTTCTACAAGATTACCGGGCAAGGCCTTAAAGGAGCTTGGCGGTAAATGCGTTTTGTCCTGGGTTTTAAATTCCATGAAAAAGGTAGACGCAGACCGTTATTTTGTTGCTACAGATTTTGAATCCTATGACACACTCGCTCCAATCTGTAAAGAAAACGTCTTTGAATGCTTTGCCGGAGACTTAGATGATGTTCTCAAGCGTTTTTGTGATCTTATTAAAAAAATCAAGGTTTCTACAATTATTCGTGCCACTGCAGATAATCCGTTTTTGTTTTACGAAGCAGCACAGGCAAGCCTTGACGAATTTGAAGACAGACAGAGGAGCAAGAAAAAATGTGCATATCTTACCTTTACAGGACTCCCTCATGGCTCTGGTGTAGAAATAATAGATGCACAGGCTCTGCTGCAGGCTGCAGAACAGACAGATAATCCTTATGACCACGAGCATGTTGGTCCAGCCCTTTATAATCATAAAGAAAATTTTGTATGCGAGTTTATAAAAGCACCATCTCGTTTTTATAATCCCGAGCTTAGAACAACAATAGATACTTATTCAGACTATCTGCGTGCAGTTTCTATAGTAAATTATCTGGGTGCTCCAAAAGAAAACAAGCGAAAATGGGCGCCGTACACAACAGAACAGATTTTAGATGCCTGCAAAAGCGATTTTGTACTTAATCCTATTGTTTATGTTCCGTCTGTTACAAAGGGGCAGGGAACCGGCCATCTTCACCGCTGCTTAAATGCTGCAATTGCAACAAACGGCTTTGTTTATATTCCAAAAGACAGCACACTCAGTGAAATCCCTTCAATTCTTATGGAATATAAGGAAAAAGGACTTGTGCAAAGCCAGATTATAGATGAAATACCAGATCAGACCTTTTCTCCTGTCGTTGTAACAGACTGCTTTAAGCTTACCGCAGAACAGACAAAGGCCTTTTATAACTGCAAAAAGCTTATTTCTCTTGATGAAGGTAGCGACAATCACGAATACTGCGATTATCTTTTAGATATAATTCCATCCTACGACTGTAAGCGCCTCCCTAATACTTTTGATACAAGCTATATCGTAAAGCCGGTAAATGTAAGAAATACAAAATCCCTTAATATAGATAAGGTTTTAGTCTGCATTGGCGGTGAAGATCCTGCTAACCTTACAGTACCTGCAGTCCGCGCACTTTCAAGAGTGCTCCCGGGCGCAAAAATTACTGCAATAGTAAGCGACTTAGAAAAATACCGTGATATGGTTCATATAGATTTTACAGGCCCTGTAGAAAATCTGCGTGAAAAAATCTACGAATATGACCTTGTTGTTACTCATTACGGGCTTACCGCTTTTGAAGCAGCTTTTGCGGGGTGTGCAGTAATAATGCTTGCAACCACAAAGCTTCATGAAAAGCTTGCTCAAAAATATAATTTTGCCTTTGTTCAGGGAAAAATTGATTCGGAAAAAATGCAGAAGGCTCTGGAATCTGAGAATCTTCATCCTACTTTGCAGTTGAGCCATGAGCAGAAATCTCTTGGAGAATGCCTTAAAAGACTTTCTGCAGGATCAAGACTCCTTTGTCCTGTATGCCGTAAACAGCCGGAAGAACCAGATCCTGTAATTTCGCGAAACAACGGAAGAACCTACAGACGCTGTAAAAACTGCGGCCTTGTTTATATGTCCTTTAGCGCAGAAGAAGAAAAAGAATATAAAAAAGCATATTTTTTTGAAGACTACAAAAAGCAGTATGGTAAAACCTACCAGGAAGATTTTGATTCTATAAAAGCTCAGTGTGTTCGCCGTATTCAGACAATCAGAATGCTGCAGGGTAATGCAGAAGGCAAAAATTATCTTGATATAGGCTGTGCCTACGGTCCGTCTCTTGCGGCTGCTGTGGAAAACAATCTTAATCCGTTTGGAACAGATATTTCGGAAGATGCAATAAATTATGTAAAAAACGAGCTTCATTTTCCTGCGTGCTGCAGTGCTTTCCCGGATATGGATAGCGAAAAAGAATTTGGTATTTCAAAATTTGACAGCATTTCAATGTGGTATGTAATAGAGCATTTTAAAGACCTGGACGGTGTTCTTACAAAGATTTCTCAGATTATAAAAGACGGCGGTATTTTTGCATTTGCAACTCCGTCTGGAGAAGGCATTTCTGCAAAAAGCGACCTCGATCATTTTTATACAATCAGTCCTACAGATCATTATTCAATCTGGGAACCTCACAGAGCCCAGAAAATCCTTGAACGTTACGGTTTTGAAGTAGTAAAAATAGTGTCTACCGGTCATCATCCGGAGCGATTCCCGTCTATAAAAGACAGTCAGTCGCAAAAAGACAGCTTAAAGTGGAAGCTCGTAGATAAATATTCAAGACTCATGCAGCTTGGCGATACAGTAGAAATCTATTGCCGTAAAAAGCCGCGCAAAACAGGTGGAAAATAATTATGCAGAATATATTGATTTTGGGTGCAGGCTTAATGCAAAAGCCCGCAATTTTGAGTGCAAAAGAGCTTGGTTTTCACACAATCGTAATAGACGCAGATAAAAATGCAGTAGCTATTCCTCTGGCAGATGAGTTTTTTCAGATTGACCTTAAAGATAAAGAAGGAATCTTAGAGCTTTGTAAGCGCCTTAAAAATGAATCGGAAGGTGGACTTGCAGGTGTTTTTACAGCAGGAACAGATTTTTCTGCAAGCGTAAGCTATGTAAGCGAAAAGCTGGGGCTCCATGCTCACAGTTACCAAGCAGCAACAAATGCAAGCATAAAAACGCAAATGCGTGCCTGTTTTGAAAAAAACGGCGTGCCTTCTCCAAAATTTGCAAAAGTTTGTGCCCAGGATATTTCTTCCGACCTTTTTGAAAATATAACAAAAACTCTTAGTCTGCCGCTTGTAGTAAAGCCTGTAGATAATATGGGTGCCCGCGGCTGCCGTATGGTGCGTTCAAAGCTGGAGTTTTTGCCTGCAGTAGAAGCAGCTGTAAATTGCTCAAGAACCGGTTATGCAATCATAGAAGAATATATGGATGGTCCGGAATTTTCTATTGATGCACTTGTTTATGAAGGAAAATTTATTGTCACCGGTTTTGCAATACGCCATATAAAATATGAGCCTTATTTTATAGAAGTAGGGCATACAATGCCTGCTGTGCTGGACCAGAAAATGCACGACGAGCTTATAAGTGTTTTTGCGCTTGGTGCAAAAGCAGAAGGCTTAAGCTGTGGTGCTGCCAAAGCAGATATAAAGTATACAGCCAAGGGTCCTATGATTGGAGAAATTGCAGGAAGACTTTCGGGCGGTTATATGTCCGGCTGGACCTATCCTTATGCTTCGGATTTAAATCTTACAAAGCAGGGAATAATTATTGCAACCGGCGGAAATCCTCAGGAGCTTTTGGAGCGTGCACAGAAAGTAAACTATACTCCATCTGAACTTTGCAAAGATTTGCCATCCCCATATGAACTATATGAAGTACCATGTGTACGTACCTCTGCAGAACGCGCCTGGATGAGCATTCCCGGAACAGTAGAATACATAGAAAATATAAATGAATATACCGACAGGGCAGTGTTTGATGTTCTTCCGCGTGCAACAGTAAAAATTGGAAG
>JAFYDO010000210.1 GCA_017544745.1 Treponema sp.
ATCTATACAGGTTATCTTGGCTCTTTTGAACAGCTTGACCTTATGCATAAATTGATTGCTGACTTTGGCAGCGGGGACACACTTACAATTGTAGACCCATGTATGGCCGACAACGGTAAGCTTTACCCGGGCTTTACTCAAGGATTTGCTTTTGCAATGGCAAAGCTCTGCGGCAAAGCAAATGTAGTTGTTCCAAACCTTACAGAAGCAAGCTATATGCTTGGAATTCCGTATGTAGAATCAGGTTATGACGAAGACTATATCAAGGACATCCTTAAAAAGATTGCAGCTCTTGGTGCAGGTAAGGTTGTTCTTAAGGGTATTCAGTTTGCAGACGACCAGCAGGACCTTAAGGGTGTAGCAGGTAAAATAGGAATTGCCGCCTATGATTCTGCTACAGATAAGTTCAGCTGGTATTTCCACCAAAAAATGCCGCAGAGTTTCCACGGAACCGGCGACATTTTTGCAAGCGTACTCACCGGTGCCCTTATGCGCGGTCTTACTCTCGAAAAAGCTTATGCTCTTGCAGCAGACTTTGTAGTAGAGTCAATCAAACAGACCCTGTCCCACGAAGATTACAACTGGTACGGCGTAGACTTTGAAGCCGCCTTCCCATATTTATTAAAGAGACTGGAAGCATAGCATGAAAAAAATAACAATTCTTGATTCAACATTACGAGACGGCGCACAGGGCGAAGGCGTAAGCTTTTCTGTTCAGGATAAGATTCATATCTGCCGCGCACTCGATGAATTAGGAATTCAGTATATAGAAGCAGGAAATCCCGGAAGCAATCCCAAAGATATGGAATTCTTTCAGGAAATAAAAAAGGTTTCGCTCAAAAATGCGCGCATCTGTGCCTTTGGTGCAACCCGCCGCAAAGATACCACCTGCAAGGAAGATACAAATCTTCAGAGCCTGCTTGCAGCCGACACAGATACTGTAGTTATTTTTGGAAAATCCTGGACCTTCCAGGTTAAGCAGATTCTCAAAACCACTCTCAAAGAAAATCTTGCAATGATAAAAGACACTTGTGCCTACCTCAAGAAAAACGGACGGCAGGTTTTTTACGATGCAGAGCATTTTTTTACAGCCTTTGCCGAAGATAAAGACTATGCAATGCAGACTTTGCAGGCCGCTGTAGACGGTGGAGCAGAGGTGCTTTGTCTTTGCGAAACCAAGGGTGGCTTTATGATAGATGAATGCCGCCAGGCTGTTGTAGAAGTTGTTGCCAGATTTGGCAGCCAGGTTCAGATAGGAATTCATACTCACAATGACTGCGGACTTGCTGTAGCAAATTCGCTTGTTGCAGTAACAGAAGGTGTTACCCATGTTCAGGGTGTTCTTCTTGGTTTTGGTGAGCGCACAGGAAACGCAAATCTTAGCACAATCATCCCGGACCTCCAGCTCAAAATGGGTTACGAATGTATTCCGGCTAAAAACATGAGCAAGCTTACTTCAATTTGTAATCAGATTGCAGAGCTTACAAACATAAGCATGAACCAGCAGTCTCCTTATGTAGGAAAAAGCGCTTTTGCCCATAAGGCCGGCATGCACATAGACGCAGTTCTTAAAAATCCTTTTGCCTATGAACATATAGAGCCCGAGGTGGTAGGAAATAACCGCGTATTCCTTATGAGCGAAGTTGCAGGACGTGCTACTATAATAGAAAAGATTAATCGTTTTGCACCACAAATCAATAAAAATGATGCAGTTGTAGATAAAATCCTTGCACGCATGAAGGAGCTTGAACAGCAGGGCTACCAGTTTGAAGGTGCCGACGGAAGCTTTGAACTTATGGTACGCAAAGTAATGGGCCAGTACCAGCCGTTCTTTAAGCTTCATTATTATACAACTAATGGTTCTAATCCGCGCCCTGAAGAAGGTGTATGCTGTTGTGCCCAGACCAAGGTAGAAGTAGACGGCCAGATAGAAATTACCGCAGGGGAGGGGGACGGACCTGTAAATGCTCTTGATATTGCCCTCCGCAAGGCTTTGGAAAAGTTTTATCCGCTTGTTTCTAAGATCCGCCTGGTAGATTATAAGGTTCGTGTACTTGATACAAAGGCTGCAACTGCTGCAAAAGTCCGCGTAATCATAGAAAGTACCGACGGAACACTCAGTTGGACCACCGTAGGCGTTTCCGAAGACATTATCGAAGCCTCCTGGATAGCACTTTCAGACTCTTTTGAATACAAATTAATTCGTGACATCGAAAAAAGGTATAAAAAGATAATTTAATCAATATTTGCCATGTTTATGCCGAAAATTTATATACTATTGTGCATATATATGTAGTATTTAATGCAGTTGACTGGTCGTTAAACGATTAAAAACAATAACAAAAAGTTTTTTTTTGTTGACTTCCCGTATATACCGTGTTAGAATAATAAAAAAGGGTTTATACGTTAAAGGTCGTTGGCCTGTATAAACTTTTTAAAAAAAAAGGAGGATTTTTTTAAATGAAAAAAATCGTAGGAATTATTGCAGCTCTTTCTCTCGTAGCAGGAGTTGCTTTTGCTGACGAACCAAGCGTAACTCCAGAAGTATCAAAGTTCAGTGGAAAAGCTTCTATTGAATATGATATCGACTTGGATAA
>JAFYDO010000029.1 GCA_017544745.1 Treponema sp.
CCATTCGCAATTTTTAAAATTCGAAAAACCTGCAAAATCGCAAAATCTTTTTAAGTATTTTACCACAAAATCGCAAAATGTTTAAGTCTAAAATATTCAAATTTATTCTTATACGGAAATAAAAATGCAGCCTGCAGGGTTCGGCTGACCTGCAAGGCTGCGGTGTGTGTACGTTAAATCTAAATCACATTTGTTGTTTATAATTGCAGAATCATAAACGAAATATTGTTATCCTATCCTGCGTATCATTTGCACCATTTCTTCTTGATCGTCAGGTTCTCTTGCCACATATTCAAATCCGTTTTCTTTATAGAAGTTAAGTAGTTTGTCTATGTTCTGGCATTCAACAAGAACCCATCGTCCGCCAACGATTTCTGTAGCAGGTATAATGGTTGCAAGAGCATTCTCAAGCAGATCCTTTCCTGAAAGAGAATATTGATTCAGGCTTGAATTCTTAGCAATCTGACCAATCAAATAACAAGATACTTCTCTGATAGGATGTCCATGCAACTTTCCGTAAAACCCATCAATAACCTTTCTTCTGTTTGTAGAAGTGCTTTCCGGAAGAATTAAAGTCTTAAGGGCTAATGAAAAATAACCGACAATAACAAACAATCCTCTTTCCAGTTTTTCTTCATCAAAAAACAAATATGTCCGCGCTTTTCCCAGTTGTTCGTACTTAATGGCTTTTTCATGAAGAAAGTTTGCAATATCGGTATTATCTGTACAAATAAAAGAGGACAAAATCTCGTTTAGCTTGTTTTTGTCCTCTTGATAAAAGTTGATTAAGAATTTAAGCGAGATGCGTATTGTTTGAATAATTCCTCATTCCTTTCACGTTCTTTTTGTGTATAAAGTGGCGCTTTAATCGGCTTTGCCGGCTTGTCGGAAGTCACTACATCAATAATGCGTTTCTGATCTTCAGGATCGGTAATGATAAAAACCTTATCAAATGTCGAAGTTGCCATGTATATCACCTCCATGATTCCAGTTTATGACTCTGCATGTATATTGTAGTCTGTCTTTGCCTTGGATGCAAGCAAATAATTAATTGTTCACAATTATTTTGGGCAAGTGGACTATTCATTAATAATTTACCTGCTTGCTATCATTGTTTCTGATAAAAACTAAAAACAGGCAAGTTAACGTTGCAGTTTTTGTAATTTTGTTAATAATTGTAACGTTAACAGCGTAAAAACAAAAGCGTGCAGAGATTGAACAAAACATTGGGCGGGTTTGTGTCATTCCATGAGATGAAATGCGCCGCGGTGGCGAGACTGTTTGAGGTGCGAAGCACCGAGTTTCGAAGCCACAGGCGCATAAGTCCATGGAATCACAAACACGCACACAGTTTTGTGAAATCCCTGCACGGTTTTATGTTTCATTGCAAAAATCTTTCTTTTACTTTTTCTTTTTCCCCAAATACGCCTCTTTGATCTCTTCGTTTTCCAGCAGTTCCCTGCCGCTGCCCTCCATCTTGATGCGTCCCGTTTCCAGCACGTAAGCGTGGTGGGCCACCTTCAATGCCATGTTGGCGTTCTGTTCTACCAACAGTACTGTGGTGCCGCTTTCGTTGATGCGCCGGATGATGTTGAAGATTTCTTTGATGACCAGAGGCGCCAGCCCTAAGGAAGGTTCGTCCATCATGATCAGTTTGGGGCGGCACATCAAGGCGCGTCCCAGGGCCAGCATCTGCTGCTCGCCGCCGGACAGGGTGCCGGCCATCTGCCAGTTCCGCTCCTCCAGCCTGGGGAAGAGTTCATAGATAC
>JAFYDO010000211.1 GCA_017544745.1 Treponema sp.
AAATCTTTTTCCTTCATAAAGCTGTCCAAAGACAATATATTCTTTGCCGGTGTCGTCCTTGTCATAATTAAGGACATAAGTTTTACCCTTAAAAACAAACTCAAACTCTTTTTTAGACTGTATGTAAAAATAGATATCGTCTTTGGTCATATCAAACACATTTTAATTTTTTTAATAATTATATGCAACCATAAATAATTAAATCAAAAAATGTGGCTCCCAGTCGAGAACGGGTTTGCAAAACCGCGGCCTAGGCCGCTAGACGCTGAAGTGCCTTGTAATTATATACTTGGCCGCAAAAGCGGCCGCACTTCAGAGTCTTTTTGAAACCCGTTCTCTCCTTCGCGCCACAAAATTGAATTTATTATTGTTAATATGAAATATTTAATTTTGCCCTCCGTTTTGTTCCCTCGCGTCAATATATGTATATTAATAATTTTAAAAATATAGAATTAACATAACCATTTATGATATTATTATTACATGAGTAAAATAAAAGAAGTTAGTGATAAAATTAAAAATTCTGTTGGTACTGTTTTTAAGGGAAATGAAGAAATTGTAGACATGATCCTGTCCGCTGTTTTTGCAGGAGGTCATGTTCTTTTGGAAGATGTGCCTGGAACGGGTAAAACTGTTCTGGCCAAAGCAATTGCTAAATCTACAGGGCTGGAATTCAGCCGCATTCAGTGTACGCCGGACCTTATGCCATCCGATGTTACCGGTAGCTCTGTATGGCTTCCTGCTAAATCAGAATTTGAATTTAGGCCGGGTCCTGTAATGTCAAGCATTGTTCTTGTGGACGAGCTTAACCGTGCAACACCACGTACACAGTCTGCACTGCTCGAAGCAATGGCAGAAGCACAGGTAAGCGTAGACGGAAAACGCCACGAGCTTGAAAAACCGTTTTTTGTAATAGCAACCGAAAACCCTGTTGAATCCGAAGGAACCTTCCCTCTTCCTGAGGCTCAGAAAGACCGATTTATGCTTTGTCTTTCTGTAGGATATCCAAAAAAAGAAGAAGAAATTGCCATCATTACAGCACAGCGCTCACTTGTTCATCCTGTAGAAGCAGTAAAGGCTGTTGTGGGCAAAGAAGAAATTCTTGCGTGCATGGAAGAAGCTGTAAATATTCATGTTGATGAAGCTGTTATGGAATATCTTTTAGCACTTGTAGAAGCAACAAGAACTAACGAAAGCCTTACCGCAGGTATTTCGCCACGTGGTTCAATTGCTTTGTACAAGGCTGCTCAGGCTCTTGCTGCTGTAAAGGGACGCTCTTATGTTACTCCTGAAGATGTAAAGACTCTGGCCCTTCCTGTATTCCGTAAGCGTATAATCTTAAAGGGAGACGCAATTATCCGCGGTCTTACTGCAGAAAGTATTATCCGTCAGATTCTGGAAGCTGTTCCTGTCCCTGATTTTAAGGCTCATGTATAATGATTAAGCCTGCTTCTGCATTAAGAACAGTTTTGTATTTCTCTATTTTTGCAATTTTATTTTTGCCGTATAAATTTGTGCAGGCAATTGCAATAAGTGCTTTGCTTATCATACTTGTAAGCTATATCTGGGCACGTTCTTTGACTAATGGTATAAAGGTAGAACGCGACGAAGCAGAAATAAAAACAGTTTCTTACGAAAGGCTTACAATCTCCTTTACAATAAAAAATGAATCTCGGTTCCCTGCCCTTATGTGCTTTGTTCTGGATAATATTCCTTTTTTACATGTATTTGAAAAACAAAACCAGAGACTTTTTATGCTGCGCGGGCACGAAAAAAAGACTATCTTTTACCAGGCAAATGCACTGCAGCGAGGTCTTTATACTGCAGGCCCTATTACTGTAAAGACAAATGATCCGCTTGGCCTTTTTGACATAGATTTTGAATTTGAATGTACTCAGCGTATTTTAGTACGACCAGCTCGTATTCAGCTTAAGACTGTTGCACACCCGGGCCTTCCTCAGGGAAACATTAAGATTAATAACCCTATTTACGAAGATATTACAATGCGCCGCTGCCTTAGGGAGTATAAAAACGGCGATGAACTAAAGCGTATAAACTGGCGTGCAAGTGCAAAATATAATGCGCTTTATACAAATGAATACGAAGACACCTTTGATGCACCTTTTTTTGTATTCTTAAATCTTGCAAAGAATGATTACCCGCTAAATCAATGCCAGGAACAGGGAGAAAAAGCAATAGAAATTGCTGCAAGCATTGTAAATACTGCTGCACGGCTTAATCAGCGCTGTGGTTTTGCGGCTTACGGCTCTGCTTTTCCGTTTATAAAACCTGGTGAAAATCAGGCAGACTGTATTCTTGATATCCTTTCTCTTATACAGATGGAAGAAGGCTCGCTTGATTATGACCCCGAGGTTAAATTACAGCAGGAGCTTAGCACTGGAACCCTGCTGTTTGTTGTAGGTCCAAAGGAAGTAAGCCTTTATAACGATAAGATTGGGGCCGGCCAATACGGAGTTACCACACAGACTCTTGGAATTATGAGGGATATAAAATGAAAGCTAAGATGAATGTGGGCTATTCCCACAAAGCAGCAGAACGTTTCCTCATATTTTTGACTCTTGCATCCTTTTTGTGCTGTGGTCTAAGTCTTTTACGGGACCTTACAATCCAAAAACGAGAAGTAATAAATTACCTTACAATAATCGTTACTGCTGTTTATTCAGTTTTTGCGTTTGGAATAATAGCAATTTTCTTTAATGAAAATACAAAGACCGGAACCTTTGTAAGAATGACAGCCTACTTTCCGATTGCAGGCGGCATAATTGCATATTTTTTGCGCGGTTTTATAAACTTTCCCGTTATGCTGGTAGTGTCACTTGCAATGATTATCCTGTATAAAAAGCTTTTTGAAGCCTTTTTTGAACATGACGGCTTTGAACGGCAGTGTGCAAATAAAAACAATACCCAGGGCCTGCAGAAGGAGCTTTACGATTACAATATTCATCTAAGCGGTGCGGCACAGGGGTATAAGCAGAACAGAACAATACTTTTTATTCTTGCAATTATACTTTTGATTCTTACGGGGCTTACTGTTACAACCTGCGGCAGTCCTTCACTGCTTAGTGTTATTCTGCTTTTTACTTACATAATCTGCCTGTATTCAAACCTTTTTATTTATTCGCATTATGTACGAGAGGCTGTGTATGCGTCGGACGGCTTTGTAAATGTATTTGATTTTAGATTTAAGATTATAGGTGTAAGCCTTATTATATTTGCATCGTGCTTTTTAGTGAGCCTGCTTGTTTCTTCAAACCACTCACCGCTCAAGCTTTCTTACCTGCTGTTTTTCTTAAAATGGTTTAAAAAGCCGGAAACAACAGATGCATATCAATATAAGGATGTTGTAAACCAGGATATAATTGCACAGAGAATTAAAGACCTTGAGATTTACCAGCGTGCTGTTGATGAAGGAAAAGAAACAAAAGGAACCTTTGCTTTTGCTATAATTTGCGGAGCCTTTATTGGACTTGCAATATTGTGGTATTTTATAAGGCCGTTTTTTGAAAAAGCCTGGAACAAATATTTGCGGGGCGTAAGTTTTAAGGCAATTTTCAAAAACCTTTTTGGACAGATAAAGAAAATGCTCAAGGAGCTGTTTACAAGAAAGCAGCGCTTTAAGGTAGAACGCTCAGAAAGCTCACGACGCTTTGTCAAAGACATGGAAGAGTTTATTAAATTATCCCGCAAATCAAAGGAAAAAAAGGCAGAACTTGACCGTCTTACAAAGCAGTTTATGAAGGTTATAGACTGGGGAACTTCGCAGGGAGTTGAGTATACAAAGAATCTGGCACCGGCGGAATATACTCAATTGCTGAATAATGAAAAAGCGGTTGCAGCGGGCACGTTGTTTGAAAAGGCGTTGTATGATAAGGAGTGTTTGTCAAAAGAAGAAGAGAAAGAATTTATAAAAAATGTGGATTGTATTTATGCGGATAGTTTTTTATAGTTCTAATTCAAACGTATTCGATGACAAAACTTTTATAATCTCTGTAATGCCGCAAAATGCAAAAAACTTTAGTGACTTTACTGCGTCACATCCTGAGCATGAGTTTTTTTGTATTACTCAAAAGCCTGCTATGTTTATGCCGGAACAGGAAGCATCACTTACTAATGTTATATATCTTTCACAAGCTGCAGATACAAATCTCTTTTCAGACGAAATTATAAAGCTCAAGCCAGACCTTGCAATTGCCATGACCTTTTGGGTTGAACCTTATGACTGGCTTACTGTAAGCGATTCACTGGTAGCTCAAAAATTAAATGAAAAAGGTATTAATACAATATGCCATAGCATTGAAAGCGGATTAATATGCTTTGATAAATGGCGCACACACAATGAACTTAAAAGGCTTGGTTTTAATGTACCTGCAGCAGTTTTTTGCGATCATGATTTATATTTTTGTGCAGGAAGCAATAAAGAAGTATTGCAGAATGTTTACAAACAAAGTGTGCTTAATCAAATTACCAGTCTCAAACTTCCGCTTATTATAAAAGATACAACCGGCCTAAGCTCTTACGGTATGACTGTTGCACATACCTATGGCGAAGTTACCGGCTATCTTAATTCAAAAAGAAATAATTCAAACCGTATTATCCAGGAATTTATAAGCGGACGTCAGTTTGGACTTGAGATTTACGGAGTTCCGGGGTCCTATACAGTTTTACCGCCTTTTGAATTCACAGTAAATCAATATGGAATTACCAGTCCAAAGCAGAGTGCAAAATACGGACCGTGTAAACTGCCAGAAGAGCTTAAGAAAATGATGCTTGAGCTTGCACAGGGGCTTGGACTATGCGGAGTAACTCAGATTGATTTGATTTTAGATGATAAAGGACGCTGGCATATAATCGAAATAAATCCGCGCCTTAGTGGAATGACCTTTACCTATGCTGCTGCCTGCGGACTTTCTGTTTTTGAAATGATATACAGATCTTGTGTTCAAAAAAAGTCGCTGCCAGAGCTTTCTTGTGATGTTATGAGTATAAAACTTCCTCTTATGACAAAAGCAGAAATGCAGGACCTAATGAAAATTGATGGAGTGTGCCTTTTAAATCAGAGTAATGACCTTGCTGCAAAGCAGGAACGAGAAAAAGGCTTTTGTGAATGTATAACTGCTGGTGTTAAACCTGTACCGTCTGAACTAAAGCAGAAATTGAGCGGTCTGGAAAACTGCCATCTG
>JAFYDO010000212.1 GCA_017544745.1 Treponema sp.
CTTAATCCTATAGAAAGCTATTATCGCGCAAAGATTAGCGATAAGGTTGCACGCGGCAAGGTAGATGTATACATCCGCATAAAGGAAAATCACAGCAGTGCCCAGGTTAGTGTAGATATTGAGCTTGTAAAAACTTATATACAAGCCTACAAACAAATTGCAACAGCAGCGGGTTTTGCAAGTCTTAATCAGGAAGCAGCAACTTATGCACTCATAAACCAGGAAGGCATTCTTAATTCAAATAAAGAATATGATGTAGAAAAATATAAAGCGCTTATTGACCCGGTTTTTGATGCAGCTTTTGAACGCTTTTTACAGGACAAGGAGCGGGAAGGTGCAAACATGAAAAAAGACCTTCTTGAAAAGCTTGGTGTGCTGGAAGGTTGTGCCACTTTCTTTAAGGAATGGCAGCCAAAGATGGAAGGCTATTTTAAAGAACAGATTACAGCAAAGTTTAATGAACTGCTCGGCGAAAATGCAGACCAGAACCGTATTATGACCGAAACAGCTGCAATGCTTGTAAAATATACAATCAACGAAGAAATTGTACGTCTTGGCAGTCATATTCAGGCAATGAAAACTGAGCTCAACGATAATCCAATTCCGGGTAAACGCTTAGACTTTATCTGCCAGGAAATGAACCGCGAAATAAACACAATCGGAAGTAAAAATCAATTTGCAGAGGTTGGCGCCATGGTAATAAATGCCAAGGATGCACTTGAAAATATACGCGAACAGAGTAAGAATGTAGAGTAAGGAGGCATGTCATGAAAAAGGATCTAAGAATTGCAATAAGCGGTAAAAGTGGCTGCGGAAACACAACCGTTAGCGGACTTTTGGCACAAAAGCTTGGAATAAAGCTTATTAATTATACCTTCCGCCAGCTTGCTGCAGAAAAAGGCATGACCCTGGCTCAGGTTATAGAAGCTGCCAAAACCGATGACAGCTACGATAAGTATGTAGACCAGCATCAGGTAGAGCTTGCACGTGCAGAGCCTTGTGTTCTTGGAAGCCGCCTTGCTATCTGGATGCTCAAGGAAGCAGACCTTAAGGTTTATCTTTATGCCAGTGACCAGACCCGTGCCCAGCGCATCTTTAACCGCGAGGGTGGAGATCTTCAGGCAATAATTGACTTTACTGCCATGCGCGACAGAGAAGACACCGGCCGCTACAAGGAGTTTTACGGCATAGACAACAACGACTACCAGTTTGCAGATATCATAATAGACACCGCAAACTATCTGCCCGACCAGATTGTTGAGATAATAGTGAAAAAGTTAGAAGAAAAGGGATTGGTTTAGAATTTACTCTCTACAAATCCTATCCAGTTATCGTTAGCAAGTAGCGTCTTTACAGCATCATCCAGCTGGAATGGATAACTCTTAGAAAGTGATCCTGCAATGAGCTTTACCTTTGCAGTACCGTCATCGTTGATAACGATTTTGCATTCGGTATCTTTGCTGGCAAAGGTGCGGAACATATCTGCAAGAGATTTTCTGTCTATTTCTATAGCCATGATATTGTTTGCAGCCATGTCCTGTTTAAATGGTTTTGCAAAGGTTGGTGCTACAACAGTAAAAAGTCCGCTTGATTCCAGAGCGCCTGCTGTGTGTTCTCGTGCAGTTCCACAGCCAAAATTTTCTTTTGTAATAATAACTCTTGTTCCGGCAACATCGGTCTGTGCATTAAAG
>JAFYDO010000213.1 GCA_017544745.1 Treponema sp.
CGTGCTTGTAAATCCCGAGGCCTTAAGATTCTGCATAGACCAGATGGTTCAAAAATACAAGGATGCAAAAATTGATGCCGTTGCTGCTGTAGAAAGCCGTGGTTTTATTTTTGCAGCCCCGTTTGCTGAACGTCTTGGAATTCCTCTTGTTTTAATCCGCAAAAAAGGAAAACTGCCGGGTGATACTTACCAGTGCAGTTATTCTCTTGAATATGGAACTGCAACCGTAGAAGTTCACAAGACCGATGTAAAAGCCGGCCAGAAATTTCTTGTTGTAGATGATTTAATTGCAACCGGTGGCACGCTCGCAGCCGCCAAAAATTTGATAGAGCAGGGAGGCGGGGAAGTTACTGATTTCTTTGGCGTTATCGGTCTTCCCGCTCTGAATTACGAGTCCGTTTTAGCACCTTGTAGAGTTACTACATTAATTAATTACGACGGAGAATAAAATGATAAAACTACCTTCAAAATATAAATCAATCCTTAGCACACGCGAAACAGAACATGCGATTGTTGCTATTAAAGACTTTTTTCAGCTTGCCTTGAGCACTGAACTTAACCTGTACCGCGTAACTGCACCTCTTTTTGTAGGAGCAGGCACCGGAATCAATGACGATCTTAACGGAGTAGAACGTCCTGTAAGCTTTCCTGTAAAAGACATGGGCGAAGCAAAGATGGAAATTGTTCAGTCTCTTGCAAAATGGAAGCGCCTTAAGATTACATCTTTGGGACTGGAACCCGGCTTTGGAATTTACACAGATATGAATGCGCTACGCCCGGACGAAGAACTTGATGCAATTCATTCTATTTATGTAGACCAGTGGGACTGGGAAATGGCCATTGACCCTAAGGACCGCACTGTGTTCTTCCTTCACGAAATTGTAAAGAAGGTTTACCGCTGCATTGTCCGCACAGAGTTCTTTATTTATGACCGATACCCTGCAATTAAGCCTGTGCTTCCAAAGGATATTAAAATCCTTTATGCAGATGACCTGCAGAAAAAATATCCTAAGCTCACACCAAAAGAGCGCGAAGACAAGGTTGCCAAAGAATACGGTGCTGTATTTATTACCGGTATTGGCGGAAAACTTCCGGACGGCACAATCCACGACGGACGTGCTCCGGACTACGACGACTGGATTACCGAAAGTGGAGACGGTCACCGCGGTTTGAACGGAGACATTCTTGTGTGGAACCCTGTTCTTGGTCGTGCTTTTGAACTTTCTTCTATGGGTATTCGTGTTAGCCCGGAAAGTCTTAAGGCCCAGCTGGAAGAACGCGGCTGTCCTGAACGTGCCAAGTTTGAATTCCATTCCAAGCTGCTTGCCGGTGAACTTACACAGACTCTTGGCGGCGGTATTGGCCAGTCACGCCTCTGCATGTTCCTTTTGCGCAAGGCCCACATCGGCGAAACCCAGGTTAGTGTATGGACCGACCAGATTAAAGCCGACTGCAAGAAGCACGGAATAGAACTGCTGTAGAATGACAGAATATCAATTTACATCCCAGGAACTTGAATCTCAAATTGCCACCTTTGCACAAAAGGGCATCACCGAATTTTCAATTCACGACCCTGCTGTTGCAAAGGACAAAAGACGCATACTCAAAATCCTGAATCTGGTTGCTCAGTATGCGCCCGACGTTTTTGTTTCAATTCTTGCCGATGCGAGTGTGCTGGACCGTGAGGTTGCCGCTGCAGCTACCCAGATTTTCTGTTCGTTTGATATTCCGCTTGAGTGCAGTGAAAAAGGCGGCAAGCTTTTGTTTGATAAAAAGTTTTATTCTTCAAAAGCCCGCCTGCTCAACGACTTTGGTCTTGTGTTTGGTTTTATGCTTACCTATGCAGTTGTGCCCGGTGATACCTCAAGACTTTTTATGGAACGCCTGGATTTTGCCGTACAGCAGTATCCAAATCATATTGAATTCCCGCAGCTTATGAATACCGAGCTTGACCCTCCAAAGGTAACGGGAACTTTTTCGGCCCAGGACATCCGTTATTGCCGTGACACTGCTTTTGCTTGCCAGACCTTTTATACTGCGGGTAGGGCAGTTCCATGGTTTTTGTCTGTCTTAAAACCGCTTCGCATTTATGCATCCCGTTTTTTCAGCGATTTTGCAGAATGGCAGAGAGTAAATAACTGCAGCTATAAAAGTGGTTTTGATCCTCACGCGGCAAATCACAAAGAAATTGAAAAAATGCAGCTGGTTTTTCTGGACCAGAAATATGAAGAAAAAAACTGCCATAACTTAATCACGCTGGTGCATGATATTGTAGCCTTAAACGGTGCAATGTCGCGTCTTGCTGGAGAAGGCGAGCAGAGTGAACTTGTAACCTCTTATAATCCTGATGATTTATTAAGTGAAGAGGCCGTTGACCTTGTTTCGTTTTCTGAAAATGTGTGCATGGAAGAATGTAAGGTGCGCATTTTTGAAACAGAAGACGGACCAGATTACGAAGTGATTTAAGAGGTAATACAATGGAACTTTCTATGAAAAACGCAATAAAGCTTGGTGTAAGCACCTGTCTTATTATTGTTGCGCTTGTTAGTGCAGGCTGCAGCAAAAAATCCGGAAAGAGCAGTGCTGCTCAACAAACTTCTGCCTTAAAAGAATCTAAGTTTGCCGCCCGTGGTTATAATACTGCTGCCATGGCAGATACTGTATATTCTGATTATGTAGAATACGAAGCCGCCGAAGAAGCCATGATGGAAAGCCCTGCTGCAATCTCAGGGGGCCCTGAGCTTGTCGATGGGGGCACAGGTCCACAAGCTTCCGACTTCGAACGCAAGCTCATCCGCACAGGAAATGTTTCTCTTGAAGTAAAAACTCTTTCCGATGCCGAAGATAAAATTGCAGGCTGGGCAAAGGGGCTTGGCGGTTATGTAACAAATGCCAATACCTGGGAATACGGCGCCAATTTTACTGTAAGGGTTCCGTCTGCCCGTTTTGATGATGCCATGGCTGCCGTAGGAAACTTTGGTCGTGTTACAAACCGCAGTGTAAGCAGTGAAGATGTGAGCGATAATTATTATGACATGAAGTCCCGCCTGGAAACAAAATACATTCTGCGCGACAAACTCACTTCTTATTTGAACCAGGCCAAGGATATAAAAGACCTGCTGGAAATAGAACGCCAACTCAATCAGGTTATGCAGGACATAGAAAGCACCGAAAGCCGTTTTAAGCGCCTGTCCGGCCAGATTGATTTTTCTACCATATATATAAACATGCAGTTTGAACGCGGCAAGGACGAAAGCGGCATAATCCTCCCCAACATAAAAGATTCCTGGAACGAGTTTGTTTCAAATGTAATAGGATTTTTCTGGAACCTTCTCAAGGTCCTGTTCTATATAGTAATTTACGGAATCCCAATTGTAGCCATAGCCGCCTTTTTCTTCTGGCTGCTGTTTGGCAAAGTAGGCCTTCTTGTAAAACTGTTTAAGAAGTTGAAGAAGTAGTTGTCGTCGTAAAAAAAACGTCATTGCTAGCGCAATGACGTTTTTTTTGGGGTTATATAATGTTATTTTACGTCTTCGGCATTAATTACAGCATGTGCTGCTGCTACGTTTGTTGTAAAGGCGTAGGCTTCTTTATCACCACTTGTAAGTGCAACGGTTTTCTGTTCTATATCTAATGTATCATATAAATCTTCACCAATATAAAGTTCAACTTTTCCACCTGTAGTTACAGAACCATTTGAAACACCTTTGAAAGTTCCTTTATATATCATCTCTATGGTTTTTGTAGAACCTCGTTCACGTGTATAAAGCTTCCAGTCACCCTTGGTTCCTGCAGAATCCTTTGTTGTAAAACTAACCTGATAAATACAATCATCATGATTTCCATATTTAAATCTTTGAGTTGATGTGTAATAAACATACTGTCCTTTACTATCAGACAAATAGAACTCATGATTAATTGCATCCCCAGTTGCTTTCTGGTATTTTTTAGCAACTTCTTCATCTTCGGTTTCACTACCTTGTGGGAACAATTGGTCACACGAGCTCAGCCCAATCACCATCGCAAATGCCAGAAGGGCGCCAAAAACTTTGAATATTTTTTTCATATCAGATTCCTCCAAATTATTGTTTGATACATATTATTATAGTACAATTTGGCTATATATGAAAGAAAAATTATCTTTCCGGGTTCAACAAAAAATCAGACTCGACCAGTATCTGCGCACGGTGCTGCCGGAAGAAAAAAGTCTTGCGGGGCAGGAGCTTTCTAATTCAAAAATCCGCAGGCTCATAGTGGCAGGGGCGGTTAGTGTGAACGGGCGTGTCATCACCCGGCCTGCTTTTGAACTACGCGGTCAGTCTCTGGTGTGCATAGACCTTGATACCGACAAATTCTTTTTTGAAAAAGAGCCAGATGATATTCACTTTGAAGTTACCGATTCCAGCGTTTTGTACGAAGACGAAAATCTTATCTTTATAAACAAGCCGGCCTTTTTTCCTGTTGAACAGACTATTACCGGTAACCGCGCCAACCTTCATGATGCAGTGGTAGATTATTTATGGAAGCGCAACCCGGAGCTGCGGAATCCTCCCTATGTCGGCATAATGCACCGTCTGGACCGCACCACAAGCGGAGTAATTCTTTTTACCAAAAACCGTTCTGTGAACAAAGAAATTTCAGACCTTTTTCAAAGCCACGATTTTATAAAAAAATATTACGCAGTATGTCCTGCTGAACTTGTTTCTGCATCTCCTTTTACCGTCGAAATGTACATGAATCGCATCTCCCCCAAATCCCAGACCGCAAAGTGGGGGGAAGTACCTCAAAGCAGGGGAGGCCTTTATTCCAAAACAGAATTCCGCGTGCTCAAAGAAATTACAATAGAAAATAAATCCTGTCTGCTTTTAGAATGCACACTCTTTACCGGCCGCACCCATCAGATTCGGGTTCATCTTGCAAGCCGGGGACTTCCTATTCTAGGCGACACGCTTTATGGCGGCAGCCCTGCAAAACGCATATACCTTCATTCCTGCGAACTTACAAGTAAACTTTTTTCTGTAAAATCTGAATGTCCCTGGGAGTCTTAGTCTTCCCGGCCTTTATTTCCAAAGCAGCTGCAGACCATTTTCTTCATACTGGGGAAAGCGCTCGTCCTTACTTATCAAAACTAAATTGTTACGGATTGCCTGCTGAATGAGCATGCGGTCAAAAGGGTCGTGGTGATTTTCTTTCTGGGGGAGCTGGCC
>JAFYDO010000214.1 GCA_017544745.1 Treponema sp.
ATCCTGTTCAAAATTATTGTAACTTTCGTTCTTGACGTTTTAGCTTACGGGTTTCTGCTTTAATTTTCATTTTCTGTTTGCGCGAAAGTTTGCGTGCGGTGCGGCGGGCTTCTATGTTAGACTTGTTTATATTCAAAAGCCATACACTTAAGAAAACAGAAATTACACAAAGAATGGTTGCCATAATTACAGGCCAGTAGCCCGGCAGACTTTCAAACGGCAGCTTGTAGTTCATTCCAAAGAAGCTTGTTACAAAGGTTGGCGCCATCATTACAAGGTTAATAATGGCAAGCTTTTTCATAACAATGTTCAGGTTATTAGAAGTTACAGAGCTGAACGCGTCCATAACTCCAAAAAGAATGTCTGTATAAGTGTCGGCCATTTCTATAGCCTGGCGGTTGTCAATTGCAACACCTTCTACAAAATCAATGTCTTCGTCGTCAAATTTAATAAGGCGTGTGCTCTTCATTTTTTGCAGCAGCAGTGCATTACTTTTGAGCGAGGTAGAAAAATAAACCAGAGATTTTTCGAGTCCAAGCATGAGCATGATTTCCTGGTTTTCAATTTCCATGCGCATTTCGTTCTGGATGCTTGTAGAACGGCGGTTTATCTCTTTAAGGTAGCGCAAAAAGTTTAAGTTTGCGCGGTTCATAATCTGCACAATGAACGAAGGAAAATCTGTTAACTTGATGTTTTTAATTCTGTTGTTGCCAAAGTCCTTTAAGATTTCGCAGTCGGTCCAGCAGATGGTTATGATTGTACGGCCCTTAATGATAATGCCAACCGGAACCGCAAAATAAGGAGTTTCTGCCGCAGGGTCATAAACCGGAACACGCACAATTGTAAGGATATAGCCTTCGCCGTCTTCCATACGTGAAAGTTCATCAGGGTCCAGAATATCAAGGATGTGGTCCTGTTCAATATCATAATCCTGCTGGAGCTGATTTGTTTCATCACGCGTAACATTGCGTGCATCAATCCACAGAGGCTTTTTTGAGTTTATTTCGTCTTTTTTTGTTTTGAAGAACTGTCCGTCTTCCTGCTGCCAGTATGTAATCATTTTTAAAATTCTCCCTTTAATAAATGCGGCGCACCCCAGAGAATTCCAAAAAATGTGCAGGAATATTACTTGCTAAAGCTAAGGAGGCCGCTTACAGATTTTATTTTACGTATGGGATAACTACTCGACCCGCCGTCCATAATGCGCCTCCTTTTTTAAGATTAGTAAATCAAACTGATGCGTTTATTTTAGCATTAAACCTTAAACTCGTCTATCTGTTTTCCAATTTTGATAATGGAATCCTTCATACGGTCTGCAACTTCGGTTAATACTGCACCGGTTTCATTAATTTTTTGAGCACCAACAGCCATTTCGTCCATGCTCGATTTCATAGAAATTGTAACGTTCTGCAGATGCTGAACTTCGGAAAGAATAAGCTTGTTGCCTTCCTGCATTTCGTCAGAGGCACATCTTACTTCCTGAGAACCGTCGTTCATCATTTTAAGTGCATCAATAATCTGCTTTGAACCTGCATTCTGTTCTTCCATGGCTGTCTTAATCTGCATAACCAGCTGGTCTGTATCTTCAAGCTCGTGAGAAACAAGAGAGAAGGTGCTGCTTGCATCTGTAGAAGCTCTTACAACCTCGGTTATAGATTCCATAATCTGAGTAAGCTGATCCGAAATCTGTGTAGACTGCTGTGAAGAAGTTTCCGAAAGCTTACGGATTTCGTCTGCTACAACCGCAAAACCCTTTCCTGCTTCTCCCGCATGAGCCGCTTCAATTGCAGCGTTCATAGCAAGAAGGTTAGTCTGTTCTGCAATGTTTGCAATTGCAACGTTTGCTTCTACAAGAGCTTCGGACTGGTTTTCAATTGTCTGAACCTTTTCGTTTACAATGTTAAGCTTTTCAAAACCTTCCTGTGAGTGATGCTGCAGATTTCCAAACGAATTATTCATTCGTTCTACAGAAGTACTTACCGAATTAATATTGCCAATCATTTCTTCAACAGCAGTAGAAGCCTGAATTACACCCGAAGACTGATTTTCTACCATGTTGTTCAGAGAATTAATATTTGCAGATATTTCATCAACCGCACCCGCAGTCTGGTCTACGCTGCTTTTTTGTGCATCAAGCTGCTGACGGAAGCTGTTGATATTTGCAATAATCTGTGTAATTGCAGTAGCCGTATCCTGTGCTGTAGACGACATGTCTTCTCCCGCAATTCCAAGCTCGTTTTTAGAGTCTTTAACATCCGAAATAATAGTCTGCAGCTTTTCGGTAAAATTATTAAAGCCCTGTACAACCTGTCCAATTTCGTTATTTGTGTGAACTTCAATTCTCTGTGTAAGGTCTGCATTACCCTGTGAAATTCCGGTAATAGCATTTTTTACTATCTTGAGCGGCTTGAGCGAAATTATAAGAACAATTGCACCAAGAAAAAGAATTATGGCTACCATTATAAAACCAAATATAATTGCAGCATTTGCAATTCTATTACCAAGTCTGTCCAGTACGTTTCCTGGAACAGTAAAGCCCATGCCCCAAGGAGTTCCGCTAATTCCAGAATATACAAGCAGGTCATACTTGCTGCCGGTATAAGAAGCAATGTAGGCATAACCCGAGTCTCCGTCGACCATGCGTTTAGAAATTTCTGCCAGATCTTCGTGACCTTCGCCTGCGTTTGTAATAAAGTTTCCGTCCTCTACTCCGGCAGGATGGTAAATAATTCCACCGTTATGGTCAATGAGCCAGAGCCAGATGCCATCAGGAACCTTTGTTCCCATAACAGGCCTGATAAGGTTTTCAATATTTATAACGCCTGCAAGCATTGCATAAACGTTGCCGCGTGCATCTACAAGAGGCTTGGTAACGTGAATTACCTTTTTGCCGGTAGTTCTTGAAACAACAGGGTTATCGATATAGGTTTTGGCACCTTCAAACATTACAGCCTTAAAATAGTCGCGGTCGCTAATGTCTGTGCGGGTGCCGTTGTCGTTGTAAGAAAGTCCTTTTGCATCGGCAATCATGATGTAGTCAAAATCCTTGGCACGAATCTGCGGATTTGCCTGGAGCCACTGACCCACCAGATCAAAGTTTCCGGACTTTGTAATTTCGGAATTAACATACGGATTGAGCTGCATAAAGTAGCCCTGAATAGTGTTTTCCAGAGATTCCCTTATGGAATTTGTAAGCATTACATAACTTTCTACGTGATCTGCGCGGGAATCATTTTTGGCAAGCTTTGAAAGGACAGCAACCTGAATAGCAGTAAGCGCTGCAATACCAAGCCCAATCAAAATAATCAAATTAGCAATTAAACTCACCCGTCTTTTTTTAGTAGTTTCGGACATCTTGTACCTCATATATGTGAAATAATAGTGCACTTTTAGAATAAGGTAACTTTTATAAATTGCTATGTCCTTATAGTGTAGAGCATACAGCCAAATAAATCAATTAAAAACCACAAAAATGAATTTTAGTATTATATTTAAAAATATGCAGGTACTACCGGTTTACATGATGAATTTTACAATGGTTTTTCTCATTTTTCTTATCTTTAGCTTTGTTGGCTGGGTAAGCGAGGTTCTTTATGTAGGAATCTTTTTTGAACACCGTTTTGTAAACCGCGGTTTTTTGCACGGTCCGCTTTGCCCAATTTATGGCTTTGGAGGACTCACCATCCTGCTTTTGCCGCAGGCACTTTATTCCACCTGGGCACCGCTTTTTTGCGCCTCCATGGTTTTGTGCACCGTTGTAGAATATCTTTCCAGCTGGATTTTGGAAAAGCTTTTTCACACCCGCTGGTGGGACTATTCGCACTACAAGTTTAATATTCACGGCCGCGTCTGCCTTTTAAACTCTCTTTTGTTTGGCGTGCTTGGAGTTGCCATCATTCATTTTATTCAGCCACAGGTAATGCGCTTTTTGTCATTATTCAGCGACTTTGTGCTTACACTTAGTGCCAATATTCTTGCAGTTGCTCTTGTTGTTGACTTATTAATTACAGTACGCCGCCTTGTAGACTTTTCTGTGTCTATTGCACGAATTAAGTCCTTTGGCGAAACTCTGCGCGAACGCTACGGCCACGAACAGTGGTTTAAAGGCGAGTCTCTGTCCCAGATTATTGCCAGCGTAAAAGCCCACGCCCTGGATAAAAAGGACGAAATTAACAGCGCACTCCTCAAAAAAATCCAGGATTTTGAACCCCGCATGAAAAACCTGGAAAGCTTTATCAAACGATTCCCGACTATTAAAAGCATAAATTTCCGCGACGAACTTATAATGCTCAAAGAAAGGCTGCATAAAAAATAAGGGTGGAATTTGGCTTAAATTCCTAAAAAATCAAAAAAAATTCAAAAATTTTCATTTTTTTTCTCAAATTTTTGTAAGAAGTCCCATTTTTTAGCCATATTAAGTATGTAAAAAACTTACCTGAATCAGGGGGCTAAAAATGCTTAACTTTGGGCGCAGATTCTGCTGTCTGCTTTTGTACTTTGTGATGTTTTGGACTGCTTTTGGTGCAGAAAGAAATGTTGTAGGGCAGAGTGTGTACAGCTGGGATTTTTCTGATTGTGAAATCCGCGACATTCTGTATGTTGTTTCTCTTGATACCGGTATTTCGATTGTAAGCGATGATACTGTAAAAGGCAGAGCAGACTTTCGTTTTACGGGCAAGGATTTTGAAACAGCTTTTGATTCTTTCTTAAAGGCAGCAAGACTGTATGTTTTTAAGACAGATGAGGTGTGGACGGTCAGCAGGTTCAGAATGGAAGAACACGACGGTTTGTATGTTCTGGATGCCTGTGATTTGTCGGCAGAACAGATTGTGGAAAAGTTGTGCGTGGGACTTGGAAAGGCTTTAACTTATGAAGTATTGCCGACAGGACTCATGAGCGTGCATTTTAGTGGGTTGGGCGAACAGGAGCTGCTTGAGGGGTTTTGCAGGAGGCTGAACGGATTCGAGCTTGAACTGAAGGACACTGGATATCATCTTGGAAAAAAGACCGGTGGTTCGGGAGAAAAGAATTCTGGCTTTGGGTATATGGATGTGCGTATGCTTGAGGACGGGGCTTTTTTTGTGGACATAAGAGATTCTAAAGTTGGAGAAGTTCTTGAAGCTGTTTTTGCACAGGCTGGTGCTAATGGCGGTACTAATGGTTGTGATAAAAAGCAGTTTTGTGTTCTGGCAAATTCTGAGACAAGGATTAACAGGCTTTGCTTTAGGGCAGGGAATTTTGATGAGGCTTTGGAAAGGATATGTGTATTTAACGGACTTGGGTGTTATGTAGAAGAGGATGTGTATTTTGTTGTTTCGGGAGTTGCAGCTAAAAACTGGCATAAGGTTTGCCTTGAGTTTATGGCGGCAGAGAAGTTTGTTTCTGTACTGAAAGGGAGGTTTGGTGGTCTTAACTGTGTAGTTTTGCCGGATGAAATGTCTTTTTTGGTTTGTGCTGATGAGCGCGAATTTGAAGAGGTGCTTGCTCTTAAGGATGAAGTTGATATTAAAACGAATATGTATCTTGTGGAGTTAAAGTATATCAGGCCTGATGAATTTGTTAAGTATCTGCCGCCGGGTGTAGATAAGGGAAGTTTGTTTTTTGCAGACGACAATTCGAGCGTGTTTTTTAAGGGAACAGAAGCGGCTTATTTGAGCTTATGCGAACAACTGAAAATTTGTGATAGGCCCGTTGTAAGGGTGAGCTATGATCTGCTGATTCTGCAGTATGAAGAAGGGAGCGAAAACGCGTGGAATCCGAATTTTTCTGCCAGAAGAATTGCTGTTGGTGACAGGAACGATTTTGGGGTAAAGCTTGGTTCTGTGTTGAATTTGAATCTGAATGTTGTCGGCGCTTTTGGTTTGGATTTTGCGGCTCAGCTGCAGACTTCAATCGAAGAGAATAAAACTACGGTTTTTGCAGACACAACGATTCATGGAGTTGCAGGAAAACAGATTAATTTTCAGAACACAAATACGTACAGGTACAGAGATAACAATCTGGATCCAAGCACGGGAAAACCTGTCTATTCCGGTATTACAAAGGAGATAGTTTCCGGATTGAAGCTGGAGGTTGTAGGTTTTGTAAGCGGGGACGGAATTATTACCAGCACGGTAAAAGCATCTGTAACCAGACAGGGCCTGGATACTTCCTCTTCAACCGGTAACCCTCCGCCTACAAGCGAAAAAATAGTTACCACAGAGGTTTGCGGTAAGAGCGGTGAACCGATTGTAATAAGCGGACTTATACAGAATTCAGATTCTGTTTCGCAAAACGGAATACCACTTGTTTCAAAGATTCCTCTGCTTGGGAATCTGTTTAAATCAAAAGAAAAAATTATAGAGCGGTCGCAGATGGTTATTTATCTTATTCCGCACATAGAAGATTACAACGGAGATTTAGAGGCTGTGTCTCCTGAATCTGAGGCGGTAGCTGCACGCAATTATATGAGCAGTTTGTATAAATCTTTTGCTGGAGGAAATACTTATGAACAGTTATAAATTTAATCTTACACCTGGTTACTGCCTGTATAACAAAGTTGCAATTATGTCTCAAAAAGGTTCGTCCATCTGTTTTATTACAGAGAATCCGGATGACGAACTGCTCAAGAGCCGTATAAAAAAAGCCTTTTCGAATTATCTTGCGTATATTGTGCAGCGGCCGGATTGCCCTGCGGAGTATAAGGAAGCACCCTCGGTTGAGTTTATAAAGGGGAGCAGAACCGAGCTTAAAAAATGTGTTTCGCAGCTCTTTTTACAGGCAGATGACCAGAATAATAAAACTCCGGAAACGGCGTTGGATACGGCGGGCTACAACGATGCCGCGGCGGTGCTGCTGTTGGATACAATTATGAATGAGGGGCGAAGCCGTAATGCAACGGATATTCATATCGAAAAGAATACCGTCAAATTCAGGATTTACGGCAGGCTTGAAACTGTAGAAAAACTTTCGGAAGAAAAGACAAGGGAGCTTGTTCAGCGCATAAAATTTCTGGCTGGCATGAATGTTCTGGAAAAAAGACGCAGCCAGGACGGGCATTTTGTTTATGGAACAGAAGCTCCTGTATTTGTTCGGGTTTCGTCTGTTGGTGTGGTTGGTAAGAACGGTAGCGAAACGGAAGAATCAATTGTTATAAGACTTTTGGATACAAAACGGCTTCCTCTTTCGCTGGACAGGCTTGGCTTTAACGAACAGCAGTTAAAAAAAATCCAGGAGATAGTTGCGAATAAAAACGGGCTCATAATTATTTGCGGCCCTACGGGCGCTGGAAAATCTACAACAGCGGCTGCTGTTTTAATTGACATAGGCCGCAACAGCAGTAATACAAAAAAAATAATAAGTCTGGAAGATCCTCCTGAATACCTGATTCCCGGGGTTACGCAGATTCAGATTGATGAAAAAATAAGCAATTCCTTTTCGGATTCTCTGGTTCATGTATTCCGGCAGGATCCGGATGTACTAATGATTGGAGAAATACGCGATGAAAATTCTGCAGCTGTAGCAATTCGTGCAGCTTTAACCGGTCATCTTGTTGTGGCAACTTTGCATACTGCAACAGCGGCGGGTGTGATACTGCGTCTGGAAAATCTTGGAGTTCCGCGAAAATTAATTGTGTCTGTATTAAAAGGTGTTGTTGTGCAGGAGCTTAATAACTTTAGGGGAAATGTAAATCTTGTTGCAGATGTTTCGGTGCCCCTTAAAAAGCTTGGAAAAGTTTCTTATGAACACATGCCCGAAGATAAGCTGGAAGACTTTTTTGAGCACACTACAAATTATGCAGAGCTGTTTCACGAAACAATACAGATTCTCAAATCCAAACCTAAGCCAAAACTTTTGGTTAGAAGCGGCAGGAAAAAGAATATGCCTGTAGCTGGGGAGAATGCAGTCTGATGAATTATTTTACAAACAAAAGCAATAAGAGAAGATTTACTCAACTTTTGCAGGAGCTTGTGTGTTCCAAAAAAATGGATTTAAAAGGAGCACTTTTACTTATGAGCAGAGCCAGTGCTGGAGATGCTGTTGCCCGGTCTGCAAAGCATATATATGAATCGCTTTTAAGGGGAGAAACTTTTTCAAATGCCCTCAAGACCTGCCCTTATATAGAGTTTGATGTAGTTTATATTTCATTTTTGAATTTTGCAGAACGTGGAGGTTGTCTTGAAAATGCGCTGCAGTTCCTCCAGAAAAAATGTGACCGTGAGTACGAAAATCAGAATCGTATTATCGAGGTTTGTATGTATCCTGCTTTTGTAATTCTGCTTGCGGTGGGCGCGGGAATTCTTCTTAGTATATATTCTTCATCGTTTGCAATAGAGGCTGATGTTGATCTTAAGCTTAGTCTGTGCTGGGCATTTGGATTTCTGCTTATGTTCTGCATCACCGTCTGTCTGGTTTTAAAACAAAGTCTTGGAACAGATAAATTATACGAAGCCTTTCTGGCAATGGGGTTTCTGGTAAAAGGAGGAGAAAGTATTGCCAATGCTGCTAAAGCGGCTGTGAATGTTCTGGGTTATGAAACAAAGGAGGGGATGCTTTTTGTCCGTGCCGCAGAAAAACTGTCTTACGGGCATAGCTTAAGGGAAGCCTTTTCGTTTAATAACCGCATGTTGGATCAGGCATTTTTTTATGCAGAGAATTCTGGAGGGGAGAATGATGTGTTTGAAAAAATTGCTTTATGGCTCAATGCCCGGGATGAAAAAAAACGTTTGATTTGCATCAAGCTGATTGAACCGGTTTTTATTTCGGGGACAGGAATATTCTTGCTTATATTCCTGGTCAATCTTGTGCTTCCGCTTTTTTCCGAAGGCACTTTTTTTCTATAAATCAATATTTGGGAGGAATTGGTAAAAATGTTGAAAAGATATTTTTCAAAGGAGAACCAGAATGAAAAAAATGAAGCAAAAAAACAGAAGGATTACGAGGCCTTTACTTTTGTGGAAACCCTTGCGGTCCTCGCAATTATGGCAGTCCTCACGGCTGGTTGCACGGTGTCGGTTACACGGCTTGTTTCCATTGCAAAAAAGAATTCAGCAAGAAATCAAATCGAACAGTTCAGCGCGGCACTTCAAACTTATTTCCTCGACTGCGGATGCTTCCCCACAACAGAACAGGGACTCAACGCCTTATGGGAAAAACCGGTTTTCTATCCGGTACCAGAAAACTGGGACGGACCATACCTTGAGCGTAAACCAGGGAAAGATCCTTGGGGAACCGATTTTGAGTATATCAGCTCTCAAAGCTCCGTTATGCCGTCAGAGGTTCCTGCGAATCTGCCCTTTGTACTCATCAGTTACGGGGCCGACAAAATCAGAGAAACCAAAGAAGGAGGTGATGACATTGTCTCCTGGAAATAATTTGGGTAACGGGACCTGCGGTAAAACTGTGTGCTCTGTTGTCATTGTTGTTGCTATGGCTCTTGGAACCGCAGTCTGTTCCTACAGACTAAAAAAATCGGCAGAAATAAGACTCTGGGAAAAATCTCTTAGTGATTATTCTGAGCGTCTTCAAAATGAAAATCTTGCAGCGGTAAAAGAAGCTCAAAGCAATAAGGAGACCGGACAGTAATGCGTTTTTCAACATTGATTGTGGTGCTTGTTTTTCTGGGAATTATCGGAATTTCTGTGCATCAGGCTGTGTGGTACTCAAATGAACTGGGGACACGTGCAGAAAATTTGAGGCAATGCTACTGGATAAAAAAATTTATTACACAGAGCTTTAAGGATTCCTGTGACGGAAAGGGTTTTGCGTCTCTGGAAGAATGGCAGGTAACCTGTAGAAGTATGTTCGACCTTGAGTATATTGCCTGGTGCCCTGCAGAAGAATTTATGATTGTTCAGAATGAGGAGTACAGAAACAGGCTTATGTATGCAACCTGGAAAGGTAACAAAGACCTTAAGGCCTGTAGTGGAGAAGTTTATTACAGGAGTAAGTGATGAAAAAAGCATGTAATGTTCTGGATTATGATTTTTATTCCTTTGATTATCCTTTGAGCAAGGTTGGGTTTGCAAAAGAAAAAAGGAACAGTTTTATCTGTTCACAGCTGGAAAAAATGCACCCGTGCTTTTCGGATGACTGCTGTTTTGACTATAAACTAAGGCTCAATAAAAACAAACTTAGGGCAGATGTAGTCGTAATGCAGAAATTCCGCCTGGCGGAGTACAAGAATCAAAGAAAGAAGATTTATATTCCGGAAGGAAAAATGACCGCTTTTTATTCGCGGGCAAAGGTGTGGGTATTTGTAGTGTGTATTCTGTTGCTTCTGCTTTGTGTTATTGCAGTAGCAGGAAGCTTGATGCCTGGAGGGGATAGCCAGGAACAGGCTTTTTCAGATAACGTCGCCGAGCCAAGTTATTCAATGGAAAATCAGACACAGTCTTTAGAGCTTGTGGAGCTTGTGAGGACTTTGGGTGGAACAGTTGATTCCATTTATTGGGAAACCGATGGCTTTACGGAAAAAATTACGTTAGCAACGCAAAGGATTTTTCCAGAGCAGATACTGCAGGTTTTTCCACAGGCAAATTTTTCTTCTTTAACATTTGATTCTCTTGTGCCACAACTGACTATTCAGATAACAGCCAGAGTGAATAACGGAATAGGTGGAGAGCAAACTTCACGTCTCCCGCAGTTTATGTCGCGTTTCAGGCGCTTACTTATGGAAAATGATAACGGAGCTTTTATTATGGAAGAAACAGTAAAACCACATTCAATAAAATTTTCTCTCAGGCAGGATATTAAAGACGGAACGGAAAAGATTCTTGGAGTTCTTGATGAAGAAAAAATCTGTGTTTCCTCTCTTGTTCTTAAAAAACAGGCAGATGAAATACTTTTTGAAATTGTTTTTTCGGACGTGGAGTTCACAAATCAGGATAAGTTGTTTCAAAAGCTTTTGGATAATGTAGGTCTGTTTTTTGAGGAACAGGGGGCAGTTTTGGAGAGTCGGCATGAGATAGCCCCGTCGTCGGCATCATCAAAAACACAAGAGAATACGGCGTTTCGTGACCAGGACTATACTCTCATTGGGAAAATAATGCATGGCGGGGAACACGTAACAGAATATTACAAAACTCCGGAAGGAAAAATCATTAAAAAAGAGAGGTAATTGTTTATGAAAAAGACAGGAAAAATTCTGCTTTTGCTTATGACATTTTTTATAACAGGATGTCAGTCTGCAAAATCAGTATATGGAAAAGGTGACTCTTCACTCGTAGTTCTTATAGTTGATGAAAATAATCTGGCGGTTGGGGATTATTCAATTGTGCTTGAAGGAGGTAAACGCTCCGGAAGCCTTAGAACTAATTCACAGGGAATGTGCAGTTTTACAAAAATAGGAAAAGCCTCATATTTTCTGAGCGGTAAAAAGAACGGTTACACCAGCCTTGCGCATATTCCAGTTCAGGTTGAAAAAACTGGGAGTGTACTTTGCTTTTCGGTCACAAGTGAAAAATCAGTTTTTGAAAAAGCCCTGGAGCTTTATGAACAGAATCTGTTTATAGACGGTCTGACCATTCTTGATACTCTTTGTGTAAAGCCCGCATCCTGGTCGTCTGCTGCTCTTGGCTTGTATAGAACTGTGGGGCTTTTAAAAACAAATCAAAAAACAGAAGCACAAAATCAGCTGACTCAGACACGACAGTTTTTGTATGAGGTGAATGGAAAAATCTGCAGGGATAATAATCAGTTTTTGTTTGAGGGTGATTTTATAAATCATACAGAGCTTGGGGTAAAGGCCTTCACCGTGGTGTTCAGCCTTTATGATGCAGATGGAGAAGCCGTTGCTCTTAAAAGAAGTAATATCGTTTATAAAATAGAAATGGCAGTTTCGCCTTATTCGCATTGTGAATTTTCTATTCCTCTCGAGGAATATTATTCAGACGAGTTGAAACAGGAATATCTTTATGTGAGTCAGATTTTATATGCAGATGATTCTTTGTGGCTGGATCCGTTTGGGCTTGAGGTGTTTGATGTGGAGGATGCATGAATAAAAAATCATTAAACTCTGTTCTTTTTTATCTGATACTCCTGGGACTTGCCTCTACTTGTTTTTTGTCCTGCAAAAATGATGTGTTTTCCAAACCTGATTTTTCAATCTCAAATCTAACCTATAAAGATAAAGGTGTGTATTTTGATTTTTACAATAAGGCGCAAAAAGACATAAAGTCCATGCAGATAAAAATGTGTGTTTATGACAAAAAGGACGGGAGTGCCGCCTTCGAAGGCGAAGGAATAATTACCTGTCAGATTGATAGTGGAGTTCTGGCTCTCGAACAAAGATCCTTCTGCATATCGTTGCAAGACTACTTTACAGATGACAAAGACTTAGAACTGATTATTGATAATTTTTATATAAGCCGGATTTTATACACGGATGGAAAAGAATGGAAGGACTGGTTTGGATTGTATTCACAAAAGGGGGAATGAATATGAAAAGAAAAATAAACTGGAAATATTTTTTGACATGCAGTGTTATGGCAACTTTGATTATTGTACTTGGTGCATCCTGTACACCTTCGGTTCATAGTGCAAAGGTAACAGATATTACTAAACCGCTGGAACCGGGAACTGCCGATTTAACTCTTATGGTTTACATGGCTGCAGATAACGACCTTGAAAGCTATGCGCTTGAAAATCTGCGTTCTATGCAAAAGGCAGCATTTAAAGGAATTAATGTTCTTGTACTTTTGGATCGTTCGCAGTCCTATGATGAAACGGAGGGAGACTGGTCTGATACACGATTGTATGAGGTTATCCATGCAGACAACAGCAATAGTGCAGGCATTGTTTCAAAACAGATTGACTGTCCTTTACTTGGACTTTACTGCGGAATGCAAACCGAACTGGATATGGCAAATTATTCGGTGCTCAAGGGTTTTATTGAATTTGTAAAAGCTCAGTATCTGGCAAAGCATTATGCCCTTATTGTTTGGGGCCACGGAACCGGCTGGCGATATGCATCGGACCAAAACACTTCCAGAGCTGTTGCAATAGATGATAAAACACAGTCTTATATGTCTGTACATAATCTTGGACTTGCAGTAAAGGATCAGGGACTTAGTGTAATTGGTTTTGATACCTGTTTTGGCGGAGTGCTTGAAAATGTTTATGAACTTAAGGATGCTGCAGCTTTTACAGTCGGGAGTGCCGGCATTACGCCAAGCCTGGGTTGGGATTACAAAAGACTGCTTGAAAAGCTTTCTGAATGTAATTATCAGGTGGAAGCCATAGAAAGTGAGACTGTATCGCAAGAGATTGCTCTTTGCATGTCAGATTCCTGTGCAGTTGGCGCCACTGTTTTTGAAAACAAAAAGCTTAATCAGCTTATGTCAGATTTTGAAGATTTTGCCTGTGAACTTGCGGCGGCAATAAAAGATTCAGAATCCCAAAAAGCGGTTTTTGATACACTCGTAACTACCAGGGCATATACCTATACCCAGTTTCCCTGCGATATGTATCTGGACCTTTTTACAATGGCACAGCATTATTCGGAGGCAGAAAATTCTGCACTAGCAGCGGCTTCTCAAAACTTAATGCAGCAGACACAAGGTTTGCAGATTGGCGTTCATTTTATTCCAAAGCTTTCCAATTCCACTACGGCAGTTTCACATTCTCCAGCTTATGTTAAAAACGATGCACAGACAGATCAGTGTGCATTTATTAAGGAGAGCAGATGGTGGGTCCCTACAGTTTCCGGAAATTCAGGCAGCGTGTTGGATAAGCTTTTTTATACAGTCTTTTAATCAATAAGGGAGGGTTGCGATATGAAAAAAAATAATCTGTTTAGAATAATTTTTATTTTTGCTTTGCTTGGTGTAACAGGCTTGGGAACCCCTTTGTGGACAATGTATTATACTGTCAGACCAGATGGAACACTTGAACCTCATTCAAGCCTGATTGGTAGCGAAACGCCGCCGGATCAACCAGTGGAAGAAGAAGAGGAAGATGTAGATACTACAGAAGAGAATTTAAATGCTGCTGCAAATGATGCGGCAAAGGCTCTTGATGATGAAAAAAGCAAAAATGCTGCTGTTCCTTCGGGGGGTAATACTTCTGCTTCGGTTGCAGCAATTGACGGAGAGCTTGAAGGCGGAGAGGCTGCTGTTACAGAAGCAGAAAATGATGAAGTAGTTATGACAGGCGAGAATGCGGCTGCGTCAGATGAGGAAACCAAAATAAAAGAAGCACCTTCCGGCGGCGATCCGGTAAAGCTTTCTACAGGTTCTTATGAACAGAGCGAAACAGACATACAGGGGCAGGTAAGTCCGGCTATAACAGTTCAAAGATATTATTCTTCGCGCAATACAGTTACGGGTAGCATGGGTTATGGTTGGGTTACAAACCTGGATGAAAGAATAATCCTTGGAACGCAGCCAGATTATAAGGAGCGACAGGCTGCTCTTCAAAATTATGTAGATATGACAGCCAATGCAATTACGGAATTGGAAAATACGATAATTCAGACATACCAGGTAAGCAGCGTAAAAAATGCTGTGACAGAGCTTGAAAAAAGAATAGAGGTTTGTAATTCAAACTTAAAAACTTCGCAGGAACTTTATGATCGGTTGTATAATCTTAGTATAAGTGCCCAAGGGTATAGTGTGCGTGACAGAATAGACAGCTTAAAATATGATGCATATATTCATGTTAATGCAATTATAGAGAAAATAAAGTTAATCAAGGATAATAAAATAAGGCTGGAATCAGATCTCGCAAAGCTTCCTCTTTATATGGCTAAGCATATTTCGGCAGTTGCACAACTCAACGATTACAAAAAGATTGTTGAAAAAACGAATGCCCGTAAAGAAAAAAACAGGCTTGCAATGTTTACAGGAATGGAGCTTTCTGTTGAAGAAACGGGCCTTGATACTCTTACTGTAATTGATTCACAAGGTTATCCGCATCTGCTTAAAGAAACCTCAGAAGCAAGCGGAATCTGGAAAAGAGAGGGAGAAACTCTTATAAAAGAATGCAGAAGTACCGGCAGCGGTTATGTTGTTATGCAAGTTGACGGGACTGTAAAACAATATGATGGAAACGGTTTTCTTATTCAGACAGTTGATAGGAATGGAAACTGGATAAGGTATGAGCGGGGGCCCGGAGAAAGACTTAATACCCTTAGTAATTCCTTTGGAGAAAGCTATACCGTGAGCTATACAGGCAGCCTTATCAATGCAATTGTTAATAATCGTTCTGCTGAGGAAAAAGTAATATATACATTTAATGGAAATAAACTTTCTGCTGTTAAAGATATTGACGGTGACACTGTTACAATGAAGTACAATCAGGCCGGATACATGACTCATCTTTATAAATGTGACGGAAGCTTTGTGGAATTTGTTTATGGCCTGGTTACACAGGATGGACGTGTGCTTGTAACCGCTACTAAAAATGAAGAGGGTTTTGAGGAAAAATTTGATTATGATATTCCTCATAAGACGACCACCTATACCGACCACGACGGAAATAAAACGGTGTATGTATATGATGATAATTATAGGACAAAGGATGAATACAGAGCAGATGGAACCGTAATTCACAACAGCTATGACGCGCAGGGTAATCTTATTCAGATTAATCAAAATCAAAATTATACCTATTACGGTTATGATGCTAATGGAAATAAAACAAGCGCTACGTATAGCAACGGAACCAGCGAGTCCTGGGTTTATGATTCTGATAATCAGCTTTTGGAATATACAGACTGTGACGGTGTTGCTACAAGTTATGAACGAGATACAAGAGGAAATATAATCTCCTGTAGTGTCGGAGGAATTCTCGTTTACAGTCAGGGTATAGATTCCAGGGGGCTTTTGGAATGGCGTACTATTCACGGACAAAATGATGTTACAACTATCTATAAATATGACACTCATGGAAATCTTGAATATCAAATATGTGCGGGCGTAAAAACGGAATATGAATATGATCAACGCAATCGTGTAACAAAAATAATCTGCGATGATGTTGTTACAAACGAATATGAATACAAAGATCATAAAATAATAAATTGCGATTACAAGGGGCTTAAGACTACTTATGTTACCAATGGCCGTAAGGATATGACTCAGATAATTCTGGAGGATACGGTTACCGGTGTTGTTCATAAAACCCGCCTTGAATACGACAGACGTCATCTTCCGCTAAGAGTGTTTGAAGGTGACGGGCAAACGGAAGCTCTGGTTTCTTCATATTTATATACTCCGGAAGGAAAGGTTAAAACTCAGATTTCTCACGGACAAAGTGAAAGCTGGGTAATTACCTATTCTTATGAGAATGGCGAAGTTCACGAAGTAAAACAGTTCAAGACAAATGCAAGTTCTGTGGTCCCTGAGCAATATGTCGGGGTCCCTGAGCCTGTCGAAGGGCCACTTTATATACAAACTTATACCCATTCTATTCACCCAGGCAATAAAAAACTTTTGACTGTAACCGACGGTATGAATAATCAGACTCTGTTTGAATATGATTTTAACGGAAACCTTGTAAAAACAACCGATGCAAACGGTACACAAAGAAGTATGGTTTATTCAGATGCCGGCCGCTTAAAAGGAGAACAGTCTAGCCACGGTGGCTGGTATATGTATGAATATAATAACGGCAATCTCGTGCTTGCAGGAGAGAAAAATGGAGAGGCAGTTCAAAGCTCTTATTATCCCGATGGAAGTTTAAAATCAACAACAGACCGTTACGGAAAAACAAACTGGTACAATTATGATACCTGTGGCCGCATAAGCAGTATTCAGAGTGAAGTACAGACAATCTGGTATGAGTACGACAGCTTTGATCGTGTAATAAGACAGACGGTGGGCGATACTCCTGATGAGTATGGGGCAGTTTATTATATTACCTATGACTATTCATCTGACGGAAGAACCTTAACGGTTATAGAGGGTGGTAAGTATAAAACTGTGAGCCAGCTTGATGCTTTTGGAAATGTAATAAGCCTGACAGATGGAAATGGAAATACAAAGCGTTATGAATATGATTGTCAGAATCGGTTAGTCAAGACTTACGACGGATATGAAAATGCTACAGCTTATGAATACAATGCGCTTGGAAAGATTAGCAGAGTGATTCTGCCGGATGGAGCACAGACAGAATATCACTATAACTGCATGGGACTTGTTGAACAGGTGAGTGATGAATGCGGAGTAGTTTATGCTGCAGAGTATGACAGAAGTGGACGGCTTATAAGTGAACGAAATCGTGCCGACAGAAAGAAGCTCTATGAATATGACAAAGGTGGAAGAGTGACAAAAGTCTTGTGTGGGGGAGAAGTTGTAGAAGCCTACGACTACGGACAGGACAACCGCACTGTAACAGTAACCGATGGAAACGGAGAAGATTACATATACAATTACAACGCCTTCGGACGTCTGACAGATGAACACAATCGCAACGGGCTTATTCAGTCTTACACCTACGATGCAGACGGACAGAGTAACGGACAGACAAATTTTGACGGAACTACGACTTCAATTATTTATTCATCAGACAGAACTGAGCGTACAGTGCGTTATTCCGATGGAAGCCAGAATCGTTTTGTCTATGACACAAGGGGAAATATAGTTGAAACCTCAAATGCTTATGGAACAACTTTGTACAGCTACGACCCGGGTGGACGCCTGACCTGCCAGAAGGATGTAACTACAGGAGAAGAAGTTCATTTTGAATATGATACTGCCGGTAACAGAACTCGGCTTTACAGTTCAAACCGCGAGACAGTTTATAGTTACGGCAAAAACAACGAGGTTAAAGAAATCTTTGACAATAAGCAAAGAGTGCGTGTACAATTGGAATATAACATAAACGGATTGGAAGTATTGAGAAAGTTTGCAAATGGAACAAGGGAAGAAACTCTCTATGATAGAGCCGGCCGCGTTATCGTAAAGGTTCAGAAATCTGAACGTGGAGAACTGCTCTGGGGAGAAGGCTATACCTACGGCTCCGACGGCAAGCGCACTGCAACTGTAGACAATACCGGACGTGTTACTCTATACGAATACAATCACAAGGGTGAGCTCGCTACCGTTTATTATCCATACACACAAGAACATCTTCAAAAGCTTTGTGAAGAAGCAGAAATAAACGGTCTTTCAGTTAATGCAGATCCTGGACAAAACAAATTCCTTTCATCAGATATACATACACAAGTGGTTCGTCTTTTGAACTCCATGCAGTATGGAATTTCCGGGGCCCTTACAAACCTTCAGATTTTCATTAAGGAAAGCTATACCTACGATGGTAACGGCAATCGTATTTCCAAGACTACAGGCTACGGTACAATTAATTATTCCTATGATAAGGAAAACTGCCTTGTTTCAAGCGGCTCGCGTGGTCAGACTTATGTGACTTACACCTATGACAATGCAGGAAATCTTTTGAGTGAACAAAGCGCGCTAAAGTCTGTTGAGTATGCCTACAATGCACAAAACCGTCTTATCTGGTGCCAGGTTATTGATACAAGTGCGAGGGAATATAGTCAGACAGCCTATGCTTACGATGCACTGGGACGCCGTGTTCTGGTTCAGGACGTGGATCAGTCTGCTCTGCGCACTATATACGACGGCTTTAGTTTTGATGTAATTAAGACCAGCCCCACCTATGCAAGCGGAATGTTTACAGATAGCAGCGAAACTGGAATCCGCTGGGGTAATGCCGGTAAACCAACCGGCGACCGCTACCGCTATTTAAGCGACCAGGATATGAGCGACGGTAACCGCTATTTTTATCTTGATGAAGGAACCTATCAAATAAACAGTTCCCGCTATTACGGCGAACGTACCCAGATAAGCGCCAACGGAATACTCGCCGCACAAGCCTCAGACGAAGACAACCAGTACTTTACGACCGACCTTTTTGGCAGCGTAACCACAGTGAGCGATTCAACCGGCTACCAGCTTGACGGCTACACCTACGACGCCTTTGGGACATTGGTGCAGGGTGAGCTCTCCGGCACCGCCGATTTTGGCTACCTTGGCAAGCAGCACGACCCAACCAGTAATCTCTACAACTACGGCTACCGCGACTACAATCCGCAACAAGCCCGCTTCACTACAGTAGACCCTATTCGAGACGGCACTAACTGGTTTTCGTATGTGAATAACGACCCCGTAAACTTTGTGGATTTGTGGGGGTTG
>JAFYDO010000030.1 GCA_017544745.1 Treponema sp.
TGTAGTCTTCGGTTGTTGTACCTTCTTCACCTACTACCTTCATCATCTGGTTTACTTCCACACCGCTAAGGAATACCTTGCGGGCATAAGCTACCCAGTCTTCGCGGATAACTGATTTATATTTTGACCAGGAAATAATCGGGTCAATTGCAGGATACTTACGGGCATCTGAACGTTCACGGCTAAGACCGTGGAATGCACCTACTACCTTCAAGGTTGCCTGAGTTACAGGCTCTTCAAAGTTACCACCGGCAGGAGATACTGTACCACCAATTGTTACAGAACCTACGTTTCCGTCGCGGAGGCGTACAATACCAGCACGCTCGTAGAAAGCTGCGATATAAGATTCGAGGTAAGCTGGGAATGCTTCTTCTCCAGGAATCTCTTCCAGACGTCCGGACATTTCGCGGAGTGCCTGAGCCCAACGTGAAGTTGAGTCTGCAAGGAGCAATACGTGTAAGCCCATCTGGCGGTAATATTCAGCAAGTGTAACAGATGTATAAACCGAAGCTTCGCGGGAAGCAACAGGCATAGAAGATGTGTTACAGATGATGATTGTTCGTTCCATAAGTGAACGACCTGTACGAGGGTCTTTCAATTCAGGGAACTCTTTAATTGTTTCTACAACTTCACCGGCACGTTCACCACAGGCAGCGATGATTACGATATCAACGTCTGCGTTACGGCTTGTTGTATGCTGAAGTACTGTCTTACCTGCACCAAAAGGTCCAGGAATACAATAAGTACCACCCTTAGAAACAGGATAGAAGGTATCGATAAGACGAACCTGAGTAACCATTGGTTCACTTGGAGCAAGGCGTTCTGCATAACAGTCTACGGCACGTTTTACAGGCCACTTAAAAGCCATCTTAAGCTTGTGGTCCTTGCCCTTTTCGTCTGTTACAACACAGATTACATCTTCAATTGTAAATTTTCCTTTCTTTTCAATCTTCTTTACTGTGTACATTCCAAGAAGATCAAACGGAACAAGAATCTTGTGTGTGAATGGTCCTTCCGGTACGGATCCGATAGGATCACCGCGAAGTACTTTGTCTCCAACCTTTACAGATGGAGTCCATTCCCATTCCTTGTCGCGTGGAAGTGAATCTACATAAACACCGCGCTCAAGGAAGAAGCCTGCTTTTTCTGCGACAAGCGGAAGCGGGTTCTGCAAACCATCAAAGGTCTGTCCAAGAAGTCCTGGTCCTAACTCTGCACAAAGAAGGTCGCCGACTAAATCAACTTTGTCACCGGCCTTAATTCCCTGTGTCATTTCGAAAATCTGCATCTGGGCTTTGTTACCGCGAATACGGATAACTTCACCACGGAGCTTCTTTCCGTCTACATTTACGTAGCCTACTTCGTTCATGGAAACAGAGCCTGTAAATTCAATTGTGACCATGTTTCCGTTGATGCCGACTACTTTTGCTTTTGTATCAGTCATTAATCAACCTCATTCATTACTTAAAATCGTATCGTAAATCTCGTGATAAGATGTCTTACCGTTTTCGACTTCGAACTTACGCATGCGTTCTACAAGCATAAGACGGAGGCCGTAGGCGTACACCGCATCAATAGAAAATGCATCCAGAGGACGCAAATCATCGAGCAGGCGTAACCTGTACTCATAAAGAAACTGCTCGGCACTAAGAGGGCTGTCCATACCAACTGCTGTACGTGCTGCAGAAATTATATCTGCAGTACATCCTGCTGGGAGTGGAAAACTATCCTTCTTCATTTTTTGAGCACGAATCTGTGCAAGTGCACATCGCAGGTTTCTTTCTTTTTCGTACCAGACATCAAGAAATTTTGACCCCGTTGAACTAAGCTCCAGAGGAGGAACTAAGGAAAGTCCTTCGAGAACAGTTTTTTCCTTTGGCGTAATAAAGCGGCCTGCAACTTCCCGGAATTGAACTGTGTTCATAGGAAGATTGGCCTTGCTTTCGCCGGCAGAGATGTTTGGTAACTGTGAAACCAGATAATAATATGCCACTATTTTGCGTCCTTCGCAGCAACCTTCATGAGGCCTGCAACCTTTGGATTAAGATAAGCGGCAAACATTTCGGCAAGACTTTCTGCTGAATAGTCGTAGAATGCGGCACCGTTTTTAACACCGATTCTAAAGCCGGCAGTAAGAGTCTTATCCGGTTTGATTTCGAGACCTTTTTTAATTTCTGATTTGAGTGCAGTTGTTAAAGACGATTCCAGAGCTTTTAAATCCTTGTCGCTTAAGAGAACGGAAAGCTCTGATGCATCAGCATTTTTTGCCCATAACTTAACTGTTTCAGGTACAAGCTTTTTAAGTGCATCTTTTGAAAGAGCCTTAGCTGTTTCTGCCTGAATAAGACCATCCAGTTCCTGAACAAGAGAGTCCTTAAAAGAAAGGAGCATGTTTCGTCCAGCCTGAACAATGGCTTCGTCGCTTGCTTTCTGCATGCGAGCTGTTTCGGCTTTTGCATCTTTTTTAATCTGCTCGGCCTGTGCTTCGGCGTCCTTAATAATTCCTTCTGCCTTTTTTCCGGCATCTGCAATTATTTTTGCAGCTTCTTTTTCTGCAGCGGTAACACCGTCTTTCTTGATTTTATCAATCAGTTCCTGTAATTGTACATCCATTACAATACCTCACATAATAATAACCAAAGTATAATATATAATAATACTCCGAATTTTGAGAATTTACAATTAAAAATTATGAACTTTTAGAGAATGTTACTTTATGTTTTTCTTACACATCAACCAATTTCAAACGAATAAATGGTCTTTGCCTTCATTTCCTGGCCGGGTTGTAAAATACAGGTTGGCCATTCGGGTTTGTTTGGTGTATCCGGGAAGCACTGGGTTTCCAGACAGAAGGCATCGTGAGCCTTGTAAGCCTGGCCGTTTTTGCCAAAGCCTGTTACAAAGTTTCCGGTGTAGAACTGGCAGCCTTCCATATTTGTAAATACAGACATTGCGTTTCCACTTTCCGGGTCTCGTACTGTACAGAATTCTACAAGATCTTTGTCGTCAAGAGGAAGTCCGCACTGTTTATTTGCAGGATCAAACATTTCTGTTACATAACAGTGGTCGTAGCCAGGTGCAACTTCTTTAATCTGTTTGCCGATTGATTTTTCTTTTGTAAAGTCAAAAGGAGTTCCCTTTACATCAAGAATCTTTCCGGTTGGAATAAGCTTTGCATTTACTTCCAGGCGCTTTGTGGAGTTCATCTGCATAAGATGACCTTCGATATTTCCGCTGCCTGCAAGATTAAAATATGCATGGTTTGTAATATTAATTGGAGTTGCTCTGTCTGTTGTTGCAGTGTAATAGCAGGTAAGATTGTTGTTATCATCCAAAAGATAGCTAACTTCTACATCGCAGTTTCCAGGAAAGCCCTGTTCTCCATCTGGCGAAGTTCTTTTAAAAGTAATTCCATACTTGTTTTTTTCTTTGATCGTCTTAGCCTTCCACATTTCTTTGTGCCAGCCTTTGTAGCCGCCGTGAAGTGTGTTTGGTCCGTCATTTTTATCCAGTTTATATTCTGTTTTACCGATTGTAAAAGCAGCTTTACCAATTCTGTTTGCAAAGCGTCCTACAAGTGCGCCAAAAAACAGATTGCCGTTTATAAAGCCGTCCAAGGTTGAATAACCAAGAACAACATCGGTCTTTTTTCCATTTTTGCCGTTTAATACAATGCTTGTTATTGTGCAGCCATAGTCTGTGCACGAAAAAGACATATTACCGTTAGAAACAGTATAAAGGTGAACCTTAGTTCCGTCCGAAAGAACGCCCCACTTTTGTTTTTTTATTTCCATAAGAACTCCTAATGTGTCATCCCGAACTTGTTTCGGGATCTCTGTTTTAGAACATATCTATTATAAACTGAATTTCCGTAATTGAACAGTTTAATTTTTGGGCAATTTGTTCTACTGTGTTGCCTTCGTCAAAGAGTTTTCTTACAAGATGCTCAAGATTCTTTTTTATTTCTTCCTGAGTCATCTTTCTTGGTTCTTCATCAAAAACCTTTGTAATTATAAGAGGAATCTCTCGGTATGCAGCTCCATCTTCTGTAACATTTGTAACATTTTTTTGAATTGATTTAGTTTTTGGTTCAGTGGTATCAGTCTGATCAAAAAGACTACCCTGCTCTGATTTTATATTCAGTTCATAAGCAGCTTCGGGGTCAATCTTTGGTTTAGTAAGTTCTGGATTAAGTGTATAGGTCTTTCCCTTGTTTATGCGGTCTGCCTGGGCAATCATATCGCGCAGACGGTTTGCGGCTTCTTTAAACATTTCCATTCTGGCATCTGCATCTTCCAGAAGTTTTTCCAGACGCTTCTGCATTTCTTTTGTAAGATAAGTATTTCTTGCAGTGGCGCTGTCTACTTCTTTTATGAATCTGTTTATAGTTTCGCGTGTATTTTCAATTATCTGGTCTGTAGAAAAAAGCTTTTTAAAACGAATTAATAATACAATCCATAAGATTATATTCAACGTTAGTACCGATATTACAAAAAAAGTCATTATATTACCTTGTTATGTCTACGATGGTTCCAACATATTCTGGCTTTACCTTGCCATAGGTTCCAAAGTCAGTGTCTTTTTGTGACCCATCTTTCTGATGTTTTTTTGGATTCTGATAAGTTCCGCTACCGCCACCCGAATGTCCATCGGCATTAACGTTGTTGGTATTGGCTTTATCATTACTTGTCTGCTGTACCCTCTGCGACTGCTCAATATTTTTTTGTATCTGATTCTGATGCTGTATCTGTTCCGATACCTGTGCCGACTGCTGCTGGCCTGCAACAGTTTTTGCAACATTAGACATCTGAGAATACATGTTCTGAAGGTCAATCGGTTGAATACCCATCCGGCTGCTCCTCTTCTAAAGAAGGCGGTTCATAATCTCCACGTTTGCTAAAGCTCTTGTCGTAGTAGAA
>JAFYDO010000215.1 GCA_017544745.1 Treponema sp.
TGGCGTGTTGTAAGTTCAGGGTTTTTTCCTGCACGAACAGCATCCAATGCCGACTGAACAGGAATTGTGTACTGTTTTCCGTTCTTTACACCTTCAATTCTGCGGATTGCATCTGAATGTCCCTGGCTTACACCCTTACCCCAGAAGGTATAGTCTGTTCCGCCTGGAAGAATACAGTTACCGTAAAGACGCATCAAAGAGAACATTCCAGGGTCCCAGCCGCAGGAAATAAGTGCTGTATGTCCGTTATCTTTAGCTGCCTTGTCTACATTTGCAAAGTGCTGAGGGATTTTGGCATGTGTATCAAAACTGTCGATAACATTAAAATATTTGGCATATTCAGGTGTCTGCTCAGGCAAATCTGTAGCACTTCCTCCGCACAATACCAGAACATCAATTTCGTCCTTGTGGGCAAGAATGTCCTTTACGTTGTAAACGTTTACTCCTGCTGTAAGAGGCTTAACTGCAGAAGGATCACGGCGTGTAAAGATTGCTGTGAGCTCGGCATCGGGGTTATGCTTGATTGCAGCTTCAACACCCTTTCCTAAATTTCCATAACCTAAAATTGCGATTTTCATTTATATAACTCCTTATATGTTTGACTAACGGTCGTTAGTTTTATTCCTGACTCAGCAGGACTATTTTGTTCTTAAGTGCTTCCTTCATAACGGTGACAAGGTTTTTCTGGCCGGAATAAAGGCAGTTGTCTTCTTCGCTGCCGGTAAGTTCACCTGTCATTACAAAGGATGAATCAATTATTACACGCAGCTGTCCTGGTTCGGGATCGGTGTGGTAAACAATTGCACCATCCAGGTTGTAGCTGCTGTCTGTCATAATTACTACTTTTTTACCCTGATTTATAATTTCAGTTAATTCTTCTTCGTAAGCATCAATGATGCGGGCCGAAGCAGAAATATAAACTCTAATGCGGGTTTCTTTAATCATCTGCAAAAGCTTATTCTGAATATTGCGGGCACCAATGATTGTAATATAACCATCGGTTTCTACCTGCTTTTCTGGGGCATGCTCATGAATATAAGCGGCCTTTTCTTCAAGCTCGGTAAGAACATTTTTTGTAAAGGTGTCTACATTTACCGGAAGATATTTTGTTGAATCTCCTTCGATAAGATAGGCAGCACCTTTATCTGCAAGGTTTGAAAGAGCTGCATAAACGTTAGAACGCGAAATGCCTGTTTCTTTAGAAACCTCGTAGCCTGTCATTTCTCCATGGGTAAGAAGCGTAGTATAAATAATTGCTTCCTGCCTGGTGAGTCCAAATGAAATAAGATTGTCTGTAAACTGTAAGTTTTTCACGGGAACTCCTTAAAAAGTTTGATTAGTAGTATTGTTTAGTACCACTTTGAGTTAAAAATATACAGAATTTATTTTGGTTTGTCAAATTTTTTTTGTTACATATATAGGAAAAAAGAATTTGTTAAATTTAAAATATGATTTATAATGAATGTGTCGATTTTGTTGTGAGAGGGGACTGACAAAAGGGTGAACAAAATGAAAAAAGAAAAAGGTCAAAAGGTATTAAAAGACAGACATCTTCTGGTAGAAACCTGCGCAATTATTTTCAGTGTACTTTTTATTTTTATGGGTAGCCTCATCGGTATTTCTACGTCCATTATTAAAAATCAAACCCGTGATTCATATTATGAAATGGCTCAGGAAATTGTAAAAAGCCGCTCCGACGAAATTACAAAATGGATTGATATTTATGTAAACGACCTTAAAATTTTTTCTGAAACAGATATCGCCGATTCTGGAGATGTAGATGAATTTGTTTTGTGGATGAAAGACCACAGGCAGCTGCAGAACGAAGTTTATGATGATTTGATTTTTGTTGACAGGGACGGTGTTCCTTACTGGCTGGACGGACGTGTTGGCGAAGAAGGTCAGTTACGCGGCAAGGACTATCATCATGCAATTGTTTTTAATGATGAAGAAAGCTTTATAGCAACAATAGAGACTTCTGAAAAAACCGGAAAATATGTTTTGCCTATTGCCAGAGCGGTAAAGGATGAAGATGACTACTGCTTTGGTTATGTTGTCGGCTTTGTAGATATGGACCAGATTGAACAGGAGATTACCAGTTATAAGGTTGGAGAGGGCGGAAACTTTTTCTTTACAGACCGCAACAGTACGATAATCGTTCATAAAAACAAGAGCATGATTTCGCAGGACATGTTTGATGTTTATCACGATATTGCAATTTGTTCTAAGATTGCAAAGGAAAACGAAGTTAAATCTTCTTTTGTTGAATGCAAGGTTGATGGGGTTGACTGCGTAACCTTTGTTGCACCTATTCCGGCTCTTTCCAGTACAATTGGTTTTAGTATTCCTAAAGCCGAAATATTTGTAGCCACAAA
>JAFYDO010000216.1 GCA_017544745.1 Treponema sp.
GAGCTGTCCGTATTTGCGTGCAAGCTTGATTGCGGCTTCGTTTGCTTCGGCACCGGAGTTTCCAAAGTAGCCTTTTTCAAAGCCTGTGATTGCCAAAAGCTCATCTGCAAAAACAAGACCAATGTCGCTAAGGTAATAGTTTGAAATATGGATTTGACGCTTTGCCTGCTGTGAGATTGCTTTAACGAGAGGTTTGTAAGAATGTCCAAGACAGTTAACGCCAATACCTGCAATAAAGTCGATATAGCGCTTGCCGTTTACATCCCATAAAACTGAGCCCTTACCCTTTGTAAAGGTAACATCAAATGAACCGTAGTTGTTTACAATTTTCTTTTCCATATTTCACCTCTGTGGGTGATTATGGCATTTTTTGATTTACTCTGCAAGAGACATCCACTGTTCGGAAACCTGTTCTATCTGAGCGGCAAGGTCGTTTATTTCACGTTGTACTGCCTTTGCCTTTTCTCCATTGGAATAAACGGCAGGATCTGCAAGACGGTTTTCGAGTTCCGACTTTTTCTTTTCCAGCTCTGCAAGCTGCTGCTCAAGGTTTGCAAGTGTCTTTTGTTTTTTGCGTTTTTCGGCCTCGAGTTTTTTCTGGTCTTCCCAGGAAAGTTCGGGGGCGTTACGGGGGGCGGGCTCCCCGTTAGAAGGGGTAGGCGAAGACGGAACGGCTGAGCCGAGGGGGAGACCTCCCCCTCCTTCATTTTGTTTTTCCATCTGCTCAAGATAGTAGGTATAGTCGCCGGGAAAATATTTTGAAGTGCCAGGTTCAAGATGAAGGACCTGCGTTGCAAGCTGCTGGATAAAGCCGCGGTCGTGACTTACAAAAACTACGGTGCCACCAAAATCGCGCAGGGCATCGAGGAGCACGTCCTTGGAATGAAGATCCAGGTGGTTGGTAGGCTCGTCTAACACCAGAAGGTTTACAGGGCTAAGAAGAAGCTGCAAAAGTGCAACACGGGATTTTTCTCCACCGCTAAGGACATCAAGACTTTTAAATACATCGTCGCCCCGAAAGAGGAAGGCACCAAGCATATCGCGAAGCTTTGGAATGAGCTCAAGAGGAGCACGGTCTTCCAGATACTCAAGGATTGTCTGACTGCCCTTTATTGTTTCTGCATTGTCCTGGCTAAAGTATCCGATTTTTACTCCAGCACCCGGAACCAGTTCTCCGATAAAAGCGCTGTCCTGTTCTGCAATAATTCTAAGGAGTGTAGATTTTCCGGCGCCGTTACGTCCCGCTACTACAAGGCGCTGCCCGTTTTCTACTGTAAGGTCAAGGTTATTAAGAACATTTGTTTTGCCGTCGTAGGTTTTGGTAATGCCGTTTAGACGCAGCACAAGCCGTCCTGAATGCGGAGCCGGCGGAAACTTAAAATGGATTTTTTTCATGGACTCAGGAATTACTATGCGTTCCATTTTGTCCAGCTTTTTCTGATACTCCTGTGCCTGTGCAGCCTTGGTTGCCTTATAGCCAAAGCGTGTTATAAAATCCTGGAGCTTTTGAATTTCCTGCTGCTGCTGTTCGTAGGCGGCAATGAGGGTTTTGAGTTCGGTCTCGCGAACTTTTTCGTAGTGGGTATAATTGCCCGGATAGCGTTTGAGTTCTCCGTTAAAAAGCTCGTATACTTCGTTTATTGTTACATCCAGAAAATAACGGTCGTGACTTACAAGAAGGAAGCCACCGGGGAAGCCCTGTAAAAAATCTTCGAGCCAGTTGCGGGCTTCTATGTCCAGATAGTTTGTCGGTTCATCCAGGAGGAGGATATCAGGGCCGGTCATGAGGGCTTTGGCAAGGGCAATACGCATCTGCCATCCGCCGCTAAATTCCTGTGTCTGGCGGTCAAAGTCCGAGCGCAAAAATCCAAGTCCAAGAAGTACGGATTGTGCTACAGATTCGCGTCTGTACCAGCCGGAGTCGTCCAGCTTTTGAATAAGGTCTGCCTGCTGCTGTGCAAGAGCTTCCATGTTTGGCGGATTGTGCTGGAGCTGTTCTCCAAGGTCGTCTATTTTTTTCTGAAGCTCGTAGCCGTAGTCAAAAGCTTTGTCTGCTTCCTGCATTAAGGTACAGCCCTGATGTGTAAGTCCCGACTGCGGAAGATATGCTATGCGGCAATCCTTTTGAATTGCGCGCTCTCCGTCGTCGGGTTTGATGAGTCCGGCTAAGACTTTTATGAGTGTAGATTTTCCTGAGCCGTTTGCACCGGTAAGCGCAATCTTGGAACCGGTCTGTAAGTTTATACTAACCTGCTTTAAGATATCCCGGTCGCCAAATGCAAGCGAAACCTTGGAAAACTGAACAAAGGCCATTGCGGTATCTCCTTAAAGGGGTGCCTAGTTATCCTTAAAGTAAAGGATGAGCGGACTTGAGCTGCGGTCTGTTAAAAGTATTCCGTTGTAGGTTGCATCGGTTGCAACTTCAAGACGCAGGCCGCCGCTTTCGAGCTTGTACAGGAAGTTTACTTCGTCTGAAGAGCCTTCGAACTTAAAGGTAAGAACTCCGTCGTACATATCCTGGAGCTGTTTTGAAACTGCATATTTTACGGAACAGGTTCCGGCATTTTTAGTTGCGTTGCTTATTACAGAAGGAACGAGCAGCTTGTAGTCTGTCCAGCGGAAGGTTCCGTCGGAATTAAAGGTGAGCTTACCGTAGCTTGAGCTTGTGAGTTCGCCAGTTGAATTGGCAACCTTAGCGTAAGCGTCTGAACGGCGCTTCTTTTCTGCAGCAACTATTGCGTTGATATCCTCTGCAATTGTTACAAGATTGAGTTCCTGTGGCTTACCGCTGTCGTCGGTGTAGCGTACAACAATAAAGGTAGATTTTTTGTAAACCACAACAATCGGTATATCGTTGAGCGTATACTCAAAGTCGTCGGTCTTGGTATAACCTGTGTAATCCCAGCTTTCGTGAATAGCACTCATGTTGAGCGAAACCTTGTTATTTACTGTATCAATATTAAAGTTGTAAGAAGTATGAAGCTTGGTTATGTCTATGTTGCCGCTGGAAATCATAGTACTAAAGCTGTCCGGATACCACGGCTTGTTGAGGATTGAATTATAGTAGTTGTCCTCTTCTTCTTCCTCTTCTATTTTTTCGCCGCCAATCTGCTGACCAGTCTGGTCTGTTTCGTAAAGATTGAGGTTGTAAGAAAAACACCAGCCCTGACTTCCGTCCTTGGTAAGAATGCGGTACCAGTCTCCTTCCAGAGGAACGCCGCCTGTCATTGGAGCCTGGCCTGTTCCCTTATAAAGAATCTTGATTACTTCTGCTTTGCGAAGGCGGTAAACCTGTTTTGAAGTATTAACCGGTTCGGCACGGCATGGAAGTCCATCAAGCTTAACAGAAGCGTACATGTGTGCACAGTCTGCATATTTTTTTGTAACCGCAGAAAGCTTTCCTTTTTTTACCGGGTCGGTAAGCTGCCAAAGTGGTATTTCAATTTTTTTGAGTTCTTTGGAGTCCGTTTCGGTGTCGGTAATTCCTGCTACATATACATGAGAAATATTTGAACGAATGTAAACCGGAAGTACTGTTCCACTCTGAAGCTCATATTCGGGCATATCCCAGAGCAGGACACTGTAACCCATTACCTTGTCCTGGCAGGAAGTAAAAAGCATTATGATTAAGGCCGCAAATGCAATGGCCCAGGATTTTTTCAGTAGTTTTCTCATAATGTCATACTATATCAAAATATACGCAAAATGTCATTGTTGAATTCATAACAATTATATTGTAGAATTATTGATACTTCACAGGAGGATTTTTAAATGAAGAAGATAACTGGCATTTTTGCAGCTGCTGCTCTTGCTTTGCTCGTTGCAGGCTGTTCCGGTTCAACAACAAAAAATTACATTCTTGCAACAGGTGGAACAAGTGGAACTTACTATCCATTTGGTGGTGCCATTGCAAATGTATGGAATACTAAAATTGAAAACATGAACGTTACTGCTCAGGCAACTGGTGCTTCTGCAGAAAACCTTCGTCTTATAAACAAGGGCGAAGCAGAATTTGCAATTGTTCAGAACGACGTTATGGACTATGCATATAACGGAACTGACTTGTTTGCTGGCGAAAAGCTTACAAACATCATGACAATTGGAACTATGTATCCGGAAGTTGTTCAGATTGCCGTTTCTAAAGCAAGCGGAATTAAATCTGTTGCAGACTTTAAGGGAAAGCGCATTTCTGTTGGTGCTGCCGGTTCTGGTGTAGAATTCAACGCTAAGCAGATTATGGAAGGTTATGGTCTTACATTTGATGATATCAAAAAGAGCAACCTTTCTTTTAAAGAATCTGCAGACGGTATTCAAAACGGTACTTTGGACGGATGTTTTATTACAGCAGGTGTTCCTAACGCTGCACTCCAGGAGCTTGCATTTACAGCTGGTCTTACACTTATTCCTGTAGACGGAGAAGCTGCAGACAAGATTTGTGCTAAGTACGGATATTACACAAAGACAACAATTCCAGGTGGAACCTATAAGGGAACTGACGAAGACTGTGGTGCTCTGGCTATTATGGCAACTCTTGCTGTTAGCTCTAAGCTTGATGAAGAAACAGTTTACACCATGACCAAGGCTTTGTTCTCTAACCTTATTGATCTTGGAAACGGACACGCAAAGGGTAAGGAAGTTTCTGCTAAGACAGCTATTACCGGTGTTTCTGTTCCATTCCACCCAGGTGCAATTAAGTATTATAAAGAAATTGGATTGATGAACTAAGCTTGCATCAGCATGTCAAAGAAAAAAGTATTTTTATTTACAGCAGTATTTTTGCTGATTCTTGGAGGAGTGATTCTGTTCACTCCTTCAAAAACCGTTCTTGCAATTTACAACAGAAAGAATCCGGGCGAACGGGTTTATTCTGCACAGGGTTACAGGAACGGTTTTATAATTTCTTATACGCATTCTGTAAATAAGGGGCGTATTCACGATTACTACAAGTGTGATAAAAAAAGTGGCGGACTAATCCTTCAGAGCATGTATTTTGTTTCTTACGGAGCGGGTATTCCTGAGCCGGAAGAAATTCCAGGTGCCACCTTTACCAGACTTGATGACAGTTACATAATTTCGGATATCAACAGATTTGTACCGGAGCTTGTTATGGCCGTAGGCGTAATTGCGGAACACAGCTTTGCACCAATAGGCCGGGACGACGAGATTTTTCTTAAAGATTATTTTGCACCCCAGACAAGCCTGATTTTTAAAATTGAGAAAGTAAGCCTTGCCGGATATCTGGCACATAAGATAGATTAGAGATCCTGAAACAAGTTCAGGATGACAGGAGCCCAACATGGACGAGATTGAACAGAACAATGAAAAAATGCGCGAGGAGGAAATCCAGCCGTCTAGCGGACGCATAGAAGAGATTCTTCCTACAACCAACGAAGAAGAAATGAAAAAGCTCATGCAGGAGCTGGACAGGGAGCAGGCATACCGCGAACACAAATGCTGGCGACAGTACATCACGGTAATTGTTTCTTTCGTATTTGTTTTCTTCCAGCTGTATGCAACAATTTCGGGACTGGTTACCGCACAGGTTCTGCGTGCTACACATCTTGCATTTGTTCAGCTGCTGGCTTTCCTGCTGTTTCCTCCTACCAAAAAGAGTCCTAAAAATACTCTGCCATGGTACGATGTTGTGCTGGGACTTATTGGTGCTGCCTGCTGGCTTTATCTTGTGGGCGGATATTCCGAAAAGTTCCTGATTTTTGTAAACGGTATTTTTAAATCAAACCTCCAGCCGCTTTATACAAGAGCCGGTGCATATACCGTTTTTGATATTGTGGTTGGTATTGTTGCCATTTTGATTTTGTTTGAAAGCTGCCGCCGTATTGTTGGTTTGCCAATCATGATTATTGCAGGAACCTTTATTCTTTACGGATTTGTTGGTAAGTATTTGCCGGGATTTTTAAACCACCGCGGATACTCACTCACACGTGTAGTTTCGCATTTGTTCTATACAACCGAAGGAATTATCGGAACACCGATTGGCGCCTGTTCTACATTTATTTTCCTTTTCATTATGTTTGGTGCGCTTCTGGAAAAAACCGGAATCGGCCAGTTCTTTATTGATGTATGTAATGCAATTGCAGGAGGGGCCAGCGGAGGTCCTGCAAAGGTTGCTGTTCTTTCGAGTGCGCTGCTTGGAACTGTGTCGGGCTCATCGGTGTCGAACACTGTAGGTTCCGGCTCGTTTACAATTCCAATGATGAAAAAGCTTGGTTACAAAGGCGAGTTTGCCGGTGCCGTAGAAGCCGCTGCCTCTACCGGTGGACAGCTCATGCCACCGATTATGGGTGCCGCAGCCTTCCTCATGGCAGAAAGCCTTGGTATGCCATATATCACAATTGTTAAGGCCGCAATCATTCCGGCAATTTTGTACTTTGCAGGAATCTTTATTACAGTTCACCTCGAAGCAAAAAAGCTTGGACTTAAAGGTTTGCCAAAGGATCAGCTGCCTCGTGCGTTGCCACTCTTCCTTAAAAAAGGCTACATGATTCTGCCGCTCATCGTAATCATTTACTTTTTGTGCGCAGGATTCACAGCAGTTTTTGCAGCTTTAATGGGTATTGTTGCATGCCTTGTAATTGGAGTTGCGGTTTCTATTGTAGA
>JAFYDO010000217.1 GCA_017544745.1 Treponema sp.
AGCGTGCGCTTGCATAGACAAAATCGGCTTCGTTCATTGCTTTTACTATATTGCTCAAAACCTTGTTTGCCGCAATGTGTCCGTAGGCTTCGTTTAAAACCCTAAACTGTTTAACATCAAAATGTGCAAAGGCGTAATCATTAATTCCTTTGTCCCCGGGAACTTCAAGATAGGCTTCCAGATGATACCAGTTATAGGTTCCTGTAATTAAATCGGTAAAAGCAGATTTGTATAAGGTTTCTTTTTCAAACTTGTCATAATCATCACACATGACATGATAGGCATTGTCGTTATAAAGCTTCCATTCGTGCAAAATTCTGTATTTTTTATAACCGTGAAAAAGGCTTATTAGTTTGGCCTGTTCATCTATACGCAAATCGCTGTAGGGTCTGTGCGCATTATCTTCCAGAGCAATATCATTAAAAAGATTTTTTATAAACGGGTAGCTTATTTCAACATCATCATCAATTTCTACAGAATAAAAAAACGCAGCATCAAGCTCTATCGATTTTAGATTTTGAGGATATTCAATTCGCGGGTCATGAGCTCTAAACTCAATTCCAATGACTTCTTTCTGGAGCCCCTGTACAAAAAAAATGCCTGGATAATCATAAGTTCCAAAAGCGTTTGAATATTTTGCGACAGACTCTGGAACAATACCCTTATAGAAAGCCTGAATATCTTCTGGTTGAGTGTCGATGTAATAGAGAATTCTTTTTGGTTTATAAAGCTGGTTCAGCTTGTTAATAAACATGACTTAATAATAACACATAAATAATGCATTTGCAAAAAAATTAGAATTCATAAACTTAATTTGCAAGTACAACACCGAAGTGGTATAATATCGATATATACAACGTTGGAGGTTTTTAGGATGAAAAAAATTATTGCAATTCTTGCGGCAGTTCTTCTTACCGCAACCATGTGTTTTGCTGCAGATCCTGCAGAAGGATACTGGATTAGTATTGATGAAAAGACAAATGAAGCTACCGCTGGCTGGCAGATTCAGGTTAGTGGTGGAAAACTCAGTGGAAAAATTGTTTCTGTAGCAGGAAAACCACAGGACATTAAGGCTACCGGCGGAAAAGGAAAAAGCTACGATAACTTTATGAACGGTGCAGATGTTGGAACTCTTACCTCTGTTGGAACCAGCTGGATCTGGGATCTGTCAAAGGACGGAGAAGGAAAGTGGTCTAACGGCTACATTATCGACCCAAATGACGGAAAACGCTATAAGTGCAGAATTACCTTCCACAAGGCAGACGGAAAAAAGTATAAAACCGATACCCTCGAAATGAGAGGAGAGGTTGGACCTTTTGGACGCAGCCAGTTCTGGAAGAGTGCAACCGAAGCAGAGGCAAAAGGACTTAAATAAAAATACATGAAGCTGTCAGAAAAGATAAAAACATTTTTAGGAATAGAAAAACGTACTCCGTTTGTAAACGATTATTTTGACAAATCAAATATTCGTTCAAGTCTTTATGTTTCTACTGTAGTTATTCTGCTTGAGCTTTTTATGATTGCAAACATTTCGTTCAGGCAGTTTAATGCAGAAACAAGACGTACAACACAATGGTTTATAATTCACATTTCCTGTTTTGTAATTCTTCTTCTGGCAGCTCTTGCGCTTTTTGTTTATTCAATAAGACTTATCAAAAAGCGCAGTTCAAATATTAATTTATGGCATGTTTTAAAATACATTTTTTCCATAATTTCAATTATCTTTGGAATCTATATTTCTGTCCTTGATTACGCAAAGGGCGAACAGTTTATAACACTCATGACAATGACAATTTTTGTTTTTTGTTTTGTTGTGTGGCGTCCAATTTATTCAATCATTTTATCGGTTGTCGCTTACGGATTATTCTTTTATATCTGTAACCGTTTTTTACCGGCAACCTATGCTACAAAAATAAATCTTTCGATTATCTTTATTTCTATTTTGATGAGTGCAATCAATGCGTATCACCAAAAGCTCAAGGAAGCGCAAAATGATGAAAAGCTTGAACACGCTCAGAGTATTCTTTTAAAGCTTTCTATTAGTGATGAAGTAACGGGCATTGCAAACATGCATTATTTCCGCAGCCAGGCCCTGGAGCTTTTGCACGACAAGAGTGTGGATGTAAGCAATCTTATTTTCCTTTTTCTTGATGTAGAAAACTTTAAGATTCTGAACGAAAAATATGGCTTTTGGGAAGGCAACGCATTCCTTAAAAAATTTGCAGACATGACAAATGCAGTCTTTAAGGATTCTATTGTTGCGCATTTTTCAAATGACAATTTTGTTGTACTTACTAAAAACGAAGGTATTCAGGAAAAGCTTAATACGATTAGCCGAAACCTTCTTAGCATGAATTACGATATCAAGCTTGGTCTTAAGGTTGGAAGCTATAAACCCGAGGACAGGGAGTGTCTACCGCTTATGGCCTGTGACCGTGCGCGCTATGCCTGTTATACAATTAAAAAGCACTACAATCATGATTACTGTGAATACGACAATTCTATGGCAAGTAACTTCCAGAAAAAGCAGTACATCATTAATAACATAGACGAAGCAATCAAAAAGGAATATATCAAGGTCTACTACCAGCCGGTTGTAAATGCAAAAACAGGAAAGCTCTGCGGACTCGAAGCACTTGCCCGCTGGGATGACCCTAAATATGGATTTTTATCTCCTGCCGATTTTATTCAGACTCTCGAAGAATACTATCAGATTTACAAGCTGGACATGTTTGTTGTAGAAAAGGTTTGTGAGCATTTTGTTCATATAATCGAGCACAACCTTCCGCTTATTCCTGTTTCACTCAACTTTTCGCGCAGGGATTTTGATTCCATTAATCTTGCAGATGATGTTGAAGCTTGTCTCAAAAAACATAATGTAGACAAAAAGCTCATTCACATAGAGGTTACCGAAAGTACACTTTCAGAAAATGACGAAAAGCTAAAAGAGATATTACGACGATTCCGCAGCAATGGTTATGCTCTATGGCTTGATGATTTTGGTTCGGGCTATTCCGGATTAAACGTTCTTAAGGAATATGATTTTGACATGATGAAAATAGACATGAAATTCCTTTCGGGATTTTCTGGTAACGAAAAGGCACGCCATATCTTAAAGAACATCATTACCATGGCAAAGGCTCTTAACATGAGCACTCTTACCGAAGGCGTAGAAACCGAAGAAGCCTACCAGTTCCTTAAGGAAAATGGCTGTGAACAGATACAGGGATATTTGTTTGGTCGTCCAATGCCGGTACAAGAGCTTTACGAAAAAGTAAAGATTGGTATGTACCAGCTTGATGTAGTTGATTGATTCATTCCTGCAAATCTGTTAAAGTACCATAATTTCATTCATCAGACAGTTCGAAGTCCTTCCTGTCGTTAAACAAAACCAGGTCAACTCTAACTTCCTGTCAAGGAGGCACGTATGAATGAACTTTTATTAATCCTTACACTTTTGGTTTCGTTTGGTGGAACCATATTGTTCTTGCGTCTGTTTGGTAAAGGCGGACTTTTTGCGTGGATTGGCATTGCAACTGTTTTTGCCAATATCGAAGTAACCATTGTAGTTCATGCCTTTGGTATGGATCAGACTTTGGGCAACACACTTTTTGCCGCAACGTTTTTGGCAACCGATATTCTTAGCGAAGTTTTTGGTAAAAAAGAAGCAGGCAAGGGTGTTCTGGCCGGAATCCTCACAAGTCTTACCTTTATTCTTCTGTCATTTTTGTGGGTACACTATATTCCTGCAGAAAGCGACTGGGCAAGCGGTTTTGTAAGAGAGCTTTTTTCAAACACACCTCGTATGCTGCTGGCAAGTCTTATTGCTTATGCAATTTCTGAATGGATTGATGTTCAGCTTTATCACGCCTGGTGGAATCTTACTGAAAAGAAAACCGGTGACAAGCGCGGAATGCTCTGGTTTAGAAACAATTTTTCCACACTCATCAGTCAGTTTGTAAACATTGTGATTTTTAACTTTGGCGCATTCTGGGGCATCTATGCTTTTGGAGAGCTGGTTGCTATTACAGGGGCCTGCTACGTTATTTATATCGTAACAAGTCTTTTGGATACCCCGTTTGTATATCTGGCTAGAAAAATCGCAGTAACCGATTAATCTTCTTTATCACGCAGGTTGTCAAAGGCGCCTTCTTCATAAAGAGAAAGGAATGCGTTGGCAACTTCAGGGTCAAACTGAGTACCTGCGTAAGTTTCAATTTCCTGTGCAATATAATCAAGCGGCAGTTTTTTGCGGTAAGAACGGGTAGAGCTCATTGCATCAAAAGCATCGGCAACAGCAATAATTCTTGCAATCTGTGGAATGTCTTTACCAATGAGTCCTTGCGGATAACCTGTTCCGTCATAGCGTTCGTGGTGATAGTGTGCACCAGCTGCAATATCTTCCTGAATCTTAACATCCTTAAGAATCTTATAACCTTCCTGTGCGTGACTTTTGATTACATCAAATTCATCAGGAGTAAGCTTTCCGGGTTTTGTCAAAATGGCATCAGGAATACTAATCTTTCCAATATCATGAAGAAGTCCGATATTGTAATATTTGTCCAATGTTGCCTGGTCCGTTACTCCCATTTTATTTGCAAGCATTGTTGTATAAAGAGCTACACGATATGAATGACCGTTTGTGTAGGCATCTTTTCCATCAATACAGTTTGTAAAGGCACCAATAATGGATTTGGTAAATTCCTCCAGCTCCTGACGATGCTTGTTTTGTGTTTTGATTATCTGATCATTGCTCTGATAAATAAGTATTACAGAAACGAGTGCAACAATACTCATAAAAACGCCGGGCAGAACCATGAGATTGTGATGAAAAAGATTACGGCCAAGGCGTATAAATCTTAGGATAAGAATAACCAGCGAAAAATAAAAACCAAATTTTCGGTAATAAACAACCCAGGCAAGAAGTACAAAGGTACAAAGACAGGTGAATACACCGGGAAGGGTA
>JAFYDO010000218.1 GCA_017544745.1 Treponema sp.
ATGTTAGGGTCAATTGTACAAAAAGGGAAATTTTCTGCCGCAGCAGGGGCCGCAGTCAGAGCCGAAAAAATAGTAGATTTTCCAACATTAGGAAGTCCAACAATACCGCATTCAAGTGCCATAATTATCTCCTGTGTAAGGGCGCTGGCGCCCGGTGTTCAATAGCAAAGCATTAAAAAAAATGCGAAAGCATTTTTTAGCTTTACCTTATTTTTGTGTTACAGCTATCGCCAGCTGATCTGCACAGCTTGTATTCTTAAAACCACAGGTATTTCCTTTAAGTTTTGCCGCAATTTCGTCTGCTGTCATACCTTTGCACAACTTGGAAATTGCCTTAAGGTTTCCGTTACAGCCGCCTTCAAAACTGATATTTGTGATTTTTCCGTTTTCGTCTTTATCAAACGTAATTGAACGGGAACAGGTCCCTTTGGTTTTATAGGTTATTTGCATATGTATAATATAATGAAAAGGGAGGGGTTTTACAACTCTTCCAATTCTTCGACTTCTTCGATTTCATCTATTTCTTCAACTTCTTCGAGCATATCTTCAATGCTGTTTGTAATAAGCTCTGCATCATTAAACAGATAATCGTTGTATTCTTTAAGGACGTTACTAAAATCAACAGTAAGAAAGTTCTGGAACACCTTCTGTTCTGCGCGGATGTCGTCAAAGTGTATATTCAAAACTTCTACAATGTCTGAATCAAGCTCGCCGTTTGCAGTCATGTCGTTTATAATTCCAAGCGTGCGTTCCCTTGAAAATTCTCCCTTGTAGCTGCGGTTGTCGGTAAGGGCACTTGTAATATCTGCAACAGTAAGGACTCGCTGAACTGTATTTAAATCATCTGCGTTGAGCTTGTTAGGGTATCCGTTTCCGTTTAGTTTTTCGTGATGGCGGCAGGCGGCTTCAAAAATACCGCTGGAAACAATGCTTCCCAAGATTCTTTTTGTATGGTTTACATGGTAGCGCATAATACCCATATCTTCGGGCGAAAGCTTTCCTGGAAATTCAAGGATGCGGGTGGGGGTAGCAATCTTACCAATGTCGTGAACAATTGCTCCCGTAAAAAGCGTGTTCAAATCTTCGTCGCCAAGGCGGAGTCTTTTTCCAAGAGAAAGCGCGTAGCACGAAGTATTAATACTATGGGTCAAGGTAACCGTACTCTTAAAATCAAGGAAGTAAACCAGCAGCTTTAAAACCTGATGTGTTGCATCCGGGCTCTGCCTTATGCGGTAAAGAAAATGCTCCAGCTCTGTAAAATAATCTTTTTCGCGGATTTGATTTATAAGTGCGTTGTCTTTATTCAGACGGTTAAAAACTTCTGCATATTCCGGATCAAAATAACCCGGGGCAAGTTCGTTTACATCGGCAGGAAAAGGCTTGTCCTGATTTTTTGCAATAAAATCACTGGCCCTGGCACACATATAAATTATTGATTTGTAATCTGTCTGATAAATAAATTTTTTTAGAGTTGGATCAAACGGCTGGTTAAAACCTTCCAGCGCCTGTGCATCATTTTTGAGCGGCGTCATAAATTCCAGATAATAGTAAGAAAACATATATTTGCTTTCTATTCGTTTTTCATCAGAAAAAAACTGGAGGTCGCTGCCAAAAGGGGTTTCGTTATAAAGAATATCCTGACGGAAAAAGCCCAGGGTATGAAAAAGCGCAAGCACCACAAGATTTGTAAGCGAACACCTGCTGTTCATCGGGTGAGCCTGTGCAATCTGCAGCGCAAGGTATGCCGTCCGTTCGTTATGCAGAACAATGTTGTTGTTTATGTTAAACAACATTCGGTTTGCAATCCGGATTATCTGGCCGGCATTAAGAGTATCCCGCGGTTTAGAAGCTTCATGGTCAAATTCCGCCATAACTAATAATTATAGCACAGTAATACAAAATTGTAAAAAAAGTTATGGAATCAACTTTGTGAGTGTATGATCCTTCTGTCTCCAGTTTTTATCCACTTTTACCTGAAGATCAAGGTCAATTTTTTGAATATAGATTTCGCTCAGTTTTTTAAGTGCTGCAAGACGTATTTCCTTGATTTTTGCGGCACCTTTACCAATTACAATTCCTTTCTGACTTTCGCGTTCTACACACAAAAAGGCACGTATCCAGAGCTTTTTGCCCTCGTTACG
>JAFYDO010000219.1 GCA_017544745.1 Treponema sp.
AAGAATCAAAGCAATTGTCTGCGGATATTCCTCCTGAATAAAGTTGAGCAAGTGAGCAGGGTCTGTACGGCGGATAAAGTCGAACGGACGAACCTGAAGAGAGCTTGTAAGTCGGTTGATAATATCGATAGCCTTTTGAGAACCCAGAGATTTTTCGAGGAGTTCGCGTGCATAGTCAATACCACCGGTGGTGATAAAGTTCTGAGCATTCATGAGCTCCTGGAATTCTTCGAGTACGGCATCCTTAAAATCAGGATTTACTTTTTCCTGACGTGCAATTTCAAAGGTAAGTGTTTCTACTTCGTCTTCGCGCAGATGCTTCATGATTTCGGAAGAAACATCCGGACCAAGCGAAATAAGGAAGATAGCGGCCTTCTGGCGACCGGTTAAACTTTTATAATCCTTTTGATTTTTCTTAGAGGAAGAAGCGTTACCGGCAGGTTTAAGACTTCCCGGTTTTGGAACAGGTTTAGGATTTGTACCTTTAGGTTTATCAGGCGTAGTCAAGTCTTCGTCAGCCATTTTATTCCTCCATGAGCCATGTTCTTATGAGCATTGCAACATCTTCAGGATGCTCTTTGGCCATAGTAATTGCATTTTCCTGAAGCTCCATACGTCTTGTCTCTTCGACAGACATTGTAACTTCCATGCCTTCGTCCTTTGCATCCCAGAGAGCTCTTTCGCGTGCTGCCTGCTGTTCTGCAAGGAGTCGTGCTTCTCTTTCGCGGCGGCGGCGTTCAATTTCCTTACTGATAACACGGAACAGGATAAATCCAAGAAGAACAACTACTACAGCAATGAGAATAAGTACAATCATTCTCTGGCGCTGGATCTTAGCAAAGTAAGCAGCATCTTCTTCTTCATGTTCCTTATCGCGGTCGTAAGCAATGTTAGTTACAACTACTGTATCACCACGGTTGCGGTTATAACCAATACCACCCTTAATCATATCTTCTGCATCTGTAATATCTTTTGCAGTAAGCGCAGTATATTCACGTTTAAGGGAACCGTCTTCTTCGTTTACGATTGGCTTTCCGTTTTTATCTTTGAGCAGTTTCCATTTACCATCGATGTTTACAGAAACCGAAATCTTATCAATCTGTGCTGCAGAAACTTCCTGAGTCTGCTTAGTATTGATTACGTTGTTATAGGTATTTGCAGTTTCAGTTGATTTTCCTATAACATTTGACATATCAGAATAAACAGGAGGAGTCTGACCTTCTACACCAGCCGGACCTTCCGGATTATAACCGGTACCCTGCCATTCCTTTACTATTGTCTGTCCGCTGATTGGAAGTGTATCACGAAGTTCAGAATCATCATAAGGTGTATCCGGGTTATCTTCCTTAATTACAATTGGAGAATACTCTGTTGAACTTGTTGTCTTTTGAGAAGTATCCATTTCGATTGTAACAACCATATCGCGACAGCGGTCCACACCATAAGTACCCTGGAAAAGATTAAGAATCTTTGCACGGATTTCGGTAGCAAGCTTGAGCTTAAAGCGTTCTGTTTTTTCTGTAAGCGTAAGCCTGTCGTATTCGGCCATACCTTCAAAATCATTAATCTGAGTACCTTCGGTATCGGTAATGATAAGGTTTTCTTCTTTTAAGCCTTCTACTGCCGAAAGGATAAGCCTCTGAATGCCCTGGATTCGTTTTTTATCTGTAAGCAGTGTACTCGTAGGGGTCGTTTTGAGTATGACGCTTGCAGAAACCGGAGCCTGATCTGCGGCAAAAAGCTGTTTTTCTGGCAGAACGATGTTTACATCTGCCATCTGAACATCGGCAATTGCTTCGATATGTGCCTTTAACTGTTTTTGGATTGTATTTTTAAGTTTTACATTCTGATCTGCATCGGTTGTAGACCAGCTGCGGTCATAAAAGCCTGCCCAAGGGTCTATGTTTGAAGGAACCAGGTTTTCACTGATAAGAACTTCACGAACCTTGCGGGCAGTTGCATCATCCGCAACAGAAATATATCCGTTTGAATCTGCGGTAGCAGAAACATTTTCTTCACTAATTCTGTCTAAGATTTTATTAAGAGAAGTTGTGTCTGTAACTGGAGCATTAAAAAGTCGCACGGTCGTAGGTTTAGAAGAAACCCGTGCCGCAAGAATTATTGCAACTATAACAACTACGATAATGCCAATAAGTATGACTTTTTGTATCGGCTTCCACTTGGACCACATGTCCTTGAGTTTGCCAAACACTTTTTTAAGCCATTCGTTCATCAGGCCCCTCCCGAACGAATCAACGTAAAAATGCAAATTTATAGTAAATTTAATTTATTATAACATAGGAGGGCAAATTTGACAAGAATTTTTTTAAAAAAAACTAACGGGTAGTAGTTATTTCGTTCCAGTCTGTTACGAGACGATCAATTACACTCTGTGCAAGATTAAGACTCATGCGGGCCTTTTGCATAGCAATTGTTACGTCATGAACATCTACACTGTCAGGATCTGTAATGAGCTGTTCCTGGATGTTTGAAACATCATTCTGCTGGGCACTTACAGTTTCCAGACCCTGCAAAAGATAATCCTGAAAAGAAAGCTTTCCTTCTTTTTGAGTTGTATGAAGAAGTCCTGTTGAATCTTTATCTGTAGAAAGAGATGCAAGAGAAACTACATCTCCGGTTCCGTAATGACGTGCGTCTGTGCGCACCATCTGTAATGTTCCGAATTCTGCTATTTTCATTTTGTCCCCACTTAAGCCTTATTATGAATCATAAGAGTGTATTTGTCAAATTACTTTGCAATCTGCAAGGCTGCTGTAAACATATCCTTTGCACCATCGATTACAGTAGCATTTGCTTCGTAGGCACGTGAAGCAGAGATAAGGTCTACCATTTCGTTTACGATGTTTACGTTTGGATACTCAACATAACCGGCATTAGGACCAGATTTTATTGCATCGGGATGAGTCGGATCATATACAAGACGTCCCTGGGTTGTATCTTTTACAATTTCTGTTACCTTTACGCCCTTTCCAGGACCATTATCAAGTGATGAAGGTACAAAAGGTGTATTCCACTGTGGATTTGAGTCACTTACAGCGCTCATAACTACAGTTGATTTTCTGAAAACTCCACCATCAGAAGTTCGTGTTGTGCTTGCGTTTGCAATGTTATCAGAAATTACATCGCTTCTAAGTCGTTCTGCTGCCATTCCGGTAGCGGCAATATTAATACTTGTGAACATTCCCATAATTAAATCCTCCTACGCGCTATTTCTTCATAGCTGTGTTTACCTGTTCAAATTCAAAGCTTGTAAGCTGTGTGAGAAGACGGTACTGCATCTGAATCTGAAGGATGTTGTTGGCTTCGGTTTCGGCATCTACGTTATTACCATTGGCTTTGGCTGTAGAAGTGTAATCTACAACACGGCGTGGTTCAACTTCGCGGTAATCGTAAGGTGTGTTGATCTGAATGTGGCGGCTGTCGGTTGTAGTAAGCTTAAAGGAATTTTTTGCGATTTCTTCTGAATCAAGAGCGTTCTTGAGTTCTGATTCAAAATTAACAACAGAGCGTTTGAAATTAGGAACTTCGCTGTTTGCAAGGTTGTTTGCGGTTACCTGGTAGCGCAGTGAAGTTACATCCATTTCACGCTGCAACAAGTCGATTGAGCGTGTAAAACTGTTCATTTCTTGTCCTCCTGAAAAATTGTTTACATCTAGTTGATTGTCGGAAAATGGGGAAAATAGTTTAGTAAAATATTTAATCTAATGGAAAAAAGCTTCCGGTCGCCTTACGGATTTGCGAAACCGCAAGCTAGCTTGCTACACGCTGAAGCGCCTTGTAATTATATACTTGGCCGCTTTGCGGCCGCGCTTCAGAGTGTTTTCGAAATCCGTAAGACTCCCTCCCGCTTTTTTCAATTGATTGTTTTGCCTATATCAATTTTCTGATTTTCCGGCAAGCAACTGGATGTAATGGTGGACGGGGATATGGGGAGAGAGATTCTTTATTCGGAGGTGAATTTATATTATGATGAAGTTATGGATTATAGTTATATCTTACATTCGGCAGTGCCTCTGGTGGAGAAATTTCAAGCGTTTGGGTTTGAAAAGTTGAATCAGGGGGTGCAGCCGGAGTATATCTGCACAAAATCAATTGATGTGGATGGCTCGGAGTTTGATGTAATTATAACCTGCAGGCCGGGCACTTCCCTAACCGCTCAGGTTTTTGATAAGGCAACGGGTGACAGATATTCCCTTTTTGATATGCCGGGAGCCCGCGGTGCATTTATTGGCAAAATGCGTGAACAGGTACAAAAAATTATTGATGAGTTCCGCGCCACCTGTTTTGACGAGCAGGATTTGCATGAAAAATACATTTCTTATCTGGCGTCGCAGTTTGGCGTGCAGCCGGATTTCCCCTGGGATGACTCTCCTGATGCCGGCGTCTTCCGCTGTCCAAATGGTAAATGGTTTGCACTGATGATGAAAATTAAATACAAACAGTTGGGAGTTGGTTCTGGTGACGAGAACGTCTGGGTTGTAAACCTCAAGCACGACGCAGATGATATTCCTGACGTAGTGGATCGCCACTCCATCTTCCCCGCCTGGCACATGAGCAAAAAACACTGGATTACAGTTTTACTTACAGCCGTGACGGATTTTGAGAAGCTGTGCGAACTTACGCAGAGGAGTTTTGAGCTGGTGACCGGTAAAAACTGACACCTACAAAATGTAGCGGCTCAAATCCTGATTCTGGCTTATGCCTTCGAGTTTTGAGTCTACATAAGCGGCATCAATCTTAATGGTCTCACCCTTATGTTCATCTGCCTCGAAGTTTATGTCGGCCAGGACTTTTTCCATGATGGTGTGGAGGCGACGGGCACCTATGTTTTCGGCAGAGGCGTTTACTTCTTCGGCTACGACGCTCATGCGGTCAAGGGCATCTTCGGTAATGTCGAGCTTAACGCCTTCGGTTTCCAGGAGCGAAGTGTACTGCATGATGAGGCTGTTTTTCGGCTCCTTGAGGATGCGCTTGAAGTCTTCCTTGTGAAGGGAATCGAGCTCTACACGCAGAGGGAAACGGCCCTGAAGTTCCGGGATTAGGTCACTTGGAGCGGCAACACTAAAGGCACCTGCTGCAATGAAGAGGATGTGTGTTGTGTCCACTACTCCAAACTTTGTATTTACGTTGCTGCCTTCTACAATCGGGAGGATGTCACGCTGAACACCTTCACGGCTAACGTCCTGTCCGTGGCTTTCGCCGTGGACTGCAATTTTGTCTATTTCGTCTATGAAGATGATACCGCTCTGCTCTACACGTTTTTTAGCTTCGTCGGCAACCTTGTCGTGATCTACCATGCTGTCCAGAACTTCTTCTGTAAGAATCTTGCGGGCTTCTTTGACTGTAACGGAACGCTTTTTACTGCGGCCACCGCCACGCATCATATTTACAAGGCCCTGCATGCTGTTCTGAAGGTCATCAATTGAACCACCGGCAATAATTTCCATGCTTGGCATACCAGGATTATTTGAAACAACAATGTCTACTTCGCGGTCTTCGAGCTTGCCTTCGCGGAGCATCTGGCGGAACTTTTCGCGTGTGGAATTATCTACAGGTTTTGATTCTTCTTTCTGGGTGGCTTCTCCTTCCATCTGGCCTGCAATTTTATTCAGGTCAATCTGAATTTCTGTAGGAGAGCTCTGGGTAATAAAGCCCATTGGAATTGCTTCTGAGTTTGAGTCAGAGGCTTTTTCTTCTTTTGCAGGCTTGTCGTTTGTGCCAGGCAGGAGCAGATCAAGCAGAC
>JAFYDO010000220.1 GCA_017544745.1 Treponema sp.
GATGTTTCAGAGCAGATTTCTACAGCCGGCTACGAAGCTTCTGGTACATCAAACATGAAGTTTATGGTAAACGGTGCTTTGACACTCGGAACTATGGACGGTGCCAATATCGAGATTTTTGAAGAAGCAGGAAAAGAAAACGGCTTTGTATTTGGTTTACTCACAGAAGAAATCAAAAAGATGGAAGCAGAGCATTCTTACAATCCACAGGAATACATTGACTGCAACCCGGCTCTTGCAAAGGTTATCAATCAGCTTGTAGACGGAACTTATGATCCAACTCACCAGCTTTTCAAAGAGCTTCACGACTCTTTGATTTATGGTGTAGAAGGTCAGCGTCCTGATGTTTACTACGTTCTTGCCGACTTTGACCGCTACTGCAAAGCTCAGGAAAAAATTGCCGCCGCTTATGCCGACCGCAAAAACTGGGCTAAGATGGCTTTGCGCAACATCGCCAATTCCGGCAAGTTCTCAAGTGACCGCACAATCGAAGATTACGTTCGCGACATCTGGAAGTTGAATAAGCTGGAAATTAAATAAACTTTGTCATTCCCCGGCTTGATCTTAAATAATTACATACCTTTCAAATCAACTTTATATACAAAGTTTGGCAGAAGGCTGTTTTGGATGAACATTGTCATATAAATCGGAAGGTATGTAATTTTACCAGCTTCTTTAATATTATCATTACAGAGAACATACGCTTTTTTAATATCATAATCCGGATTTGCAAGAACATTCTTTAAGGCGTTGTGGCGTTCATAATCTTTGCCGGATTTTACTTCTATAGGAACAATTTCATCGTCTAACTTAATTACAAAATCAAGCTCACCCTGTTTTTTACTGTTGAAATAGAAAAGATTAAAGTTGTGTGCTTTTAGTTCCTGTGCCACTGTGTTTTCAATAATTGCACCAAAGTTAATGCCATTTTCATTATTCAGAATTTTCAGTTGTATTCCCTGTGCGTATTGACTTGCCAGTAGGCCAACATCATTAGAAAAAAGCTTGAACAGATTGCGCTGTTTTGCAAGCTCCAGAGGCAGAGTAGGAGATTCAAGGTTATAAGTTGGTAGTGCAACCCCCGCCTCTCTAAGCCAGATAAAGCTGTTTTCATAACGGCTGAATTTAAGATTCTCGTTCAGTTTTTTTAGAATAAAGCGCTTGTTCTGGGAATTCAGCTCTGATGGAATCAAATCAAAAATATCTTCAATGTAGAGTTTGTTTTGAGGATCATATTGAGAAATATCTTCGCGGTACATATGTAGAATTGATTTTTGAACTGCCAGTACATTTTGAATATTATTAGTATCAATATAAGTCTGAACAACGGCAGGCATTCCTCCTGTTATCATATAAAGCCTGAAAAGCTGCATCATTTTTTCATGGACAAGAGAATCAACAGGTATCTTTTGTTCAAAACTTTTTTTAAGTGCATCAAAAACTTGAGCTTGAACTCCGCAGGCAATAAAGAATTCCTCCAGATCTAAAGGGTACATTTCTTTGATTGTCATAAAACCAACAGGCACAGAACGGAGTCCTTTAAGTTCAATTCCCAGCAATGAACCGCTGAGCGCATAACGGTAGCTTCCTTCTTCAACAAGAAATTTTATAGCTGTCACAATTTCAGGAACTTTCTGGACTTCATCAAAGAAAATAAGGGTCTTTCCCTTTTGCATGGGTTGATTTGTCAGAGCTGATATCCTTAAAAGAATATCGTTTGTGTCTTTTGCATTATTAAAAGCCTGGATGGCTTGCGGCATTTCTATAAAATTGATTTCAATAAAGTTTTCAAAATGAGATTTTCCAAATTCGCGGATTACAAAGGATTTTCCTATCTGGCGCGCACCTGTTACAAGAAGAGCTTCTCTTGAGTTTTCTGAATAAAAGTGTTCCAATTCTGAATAAATCTTTCTGAATAACATAGTTATGCCTCCTTTGTCCGTTTTTCCAAGGTAATTTTACCATGTATTGTCCGTTTTTCCAAGGAAATTTTCTGTATTTTGTCCGTTTTTCTCAAAAAATCGGTAGGTTAAACCAAAATAAAATGATAGAATAGTTGCATGAACAAAAAAACTGTGTCTTTTCTTGCATCTTTTGGGCTTTTGCTTTGTGCTGCAATCTGGGGCTTTGCCTTTGTGGTTGTAAAGGACAGCCTGGATTATGTGGGTGCCGTTTACATGATTGCTATCCGTTATTCTCTGGCGGCTTTAGTGATGTCCCTGATTTTTATAAAAAAGTGGCGCCTGCTGGATGCACGTTACCTTCGCCATGGACTATTAACCGGCTTCTTTCTTTTTACTGCCTACACAACTCAGACAATTGGCTGTGACTATACAACTGCCGGCAAAAATGCATTTCTTACAACAGTTTATGTTATTTTAATTCCGCTTATTTCCTGGGCCCTGTATAAAAAACGCCCTGGCTGGTATGTTTTTGTTGCGGCAATTTTGTCGCTTACGGGAATTGGCTTACTCGCGTTGGGCACCGGTGACAGGGCAGGACTTAATCTTGGAGACGGCCTGACCCTTGTCTGCGGACTTTTTTACGCCCTTCACATTATCTGGACTGCAAAATATAACGAGCAGGGGGACGACACTTTATTTTTGACACTTCTGCAATTTGTAGTCTGTGCGCTTTTAGGATGGGTACTGGCTCCAATTTACGACGGAGCTTTTCCGGTTGCAGGCATACAAAACCCACGCGTTATAATCTCCATGCTTTATCTTGGACTTTTAAGCACCATGCTCTGCTTTAGTCTGCAGAACATAGGCCTTAAATACGTGCAGTCTTCGCTGGCTTCACTTTTTTTGAGTTTTGAATCTGTTTTTGGTGTACTCTTTAGCACGCTGTTTCTGCATGAAAAACTCACACTCAGAATGGGCATTGGCTGTGTTCTCATTTTCTTTGCGGTAGTGCTGGCAGAGACAAAGTTTAAATTTAAGAAAGCTCCGGATGATCCTTCATAAGTGAATCAATCCATTTTACACTCTGAATATATTCTTCGTCAGTTGTAAGATGCTCAATAATCATAGGCATGTCGCTGCGCACGGCACTTGCAAGGCTGATGTAGCGCGGAATGTCAAGCGTTCCCTGACCACATGCGCATTCCTGTAATTGAAAAGTATATTCTTCTTTAAGCAGGATATCTTTAAGGTGGCAGCTGCAAATCTGCTCTCCAAGTTTTTCAAAACATTCATCCAAAAAGCGGTCATTAAAAAAGTAGCGGTCCGGGGAAGTAATCATATTTACAACATCAAGGTGTGCACCAAACTGCGGACGGTCTACATCCTTCATGAGTCTGACATATTCATCCGGCCCGCTTGGAATCATCCATGGCATAGACTCTATACTGAATTTTGTCTGTGTCGGGTTTGCGCGGTCAATAATTTGTTGGACCATTTTTACAGCCATGTCCCAGGCTTCGTTACTAAAGTTCTGGCGGTAGCCTCCGTCCCAGCGCGGGCCATAAGGAGTTCCAACAACATTTACACAGCAGCGAGCTCCAATGCGGTCTGCCATTTTAAGCTGTTCTACGGCATAGTCAATCCATCTTGCACGTTCTGCGGGCTCGGCGGCTAGAGTGTTCCTCCAGACTCCAACCTCGGCAATTACAAGTCCTGCGTCATTTGCGGCTTTTTTATATGCCATTATTTTTTCCTGGCCGGCGTTGCAGTCCACCGGGAAAACTACGCTTTTAAGGCCGAGCTCCGTGTGTTTTTTTGCCCAGTCTTCCGGCGAAGTGTGAGCGAGAGAAGAGGATATTCCTAAATACATTAAAAACTCCTTTTATGAATTACCGAAGCGTCAAAGTGGGCCAGGTCGCAAACCCCGGTTCTTGCCATAACCCCTGCGAGTTCTGCGGTCATAGCCTTCATGCGGTCTGCAGTGGCGCCGGCACCTTCTTTGAGTAAAGGCATTAAGTGGCGGCCAACTCCCACGGCGGTTGCACCAAGCGCAAGGCATTTATAGGCGTCCATTCCGCTTTCTATTCCGCAGTCTACAAAAACCGGAATCTCTTTACCGACAACCTGCATAATTTCTGGCAATATCATAAGTGGCGGAACTGCATAACTCATGATTCCATGGTGATGAGAAACAATAATTCCTTTGCAGCCGGCTTTAAGACAGCGTTCGGCATCCTGTGTGCTCAAAACTCCCTTGGCAATAAAAGGAACCCCCGCTGCCTGAACAAAGTCGTGCAGCTCCTCCGTAGTCTTAGCCTTCATAGGAAGGTCAAATACTTTGTCGTAACCGCCGTTTGCATTAAAGGCGTGGTCAATATCCATGCCAACGGCAAAGCATCCGGCGCCAACGGCGTGTTCAATCTTACGGAAAACTTCTTTATTGTCCTCGTGCGGTTTGATTATTTTTATTGTGGCAGCCCCTGTGGCAACAATGTCTTCCAGCTCCTTGTCTTCTCCCATTCCAACCCAGTGAACTGCATTTGCTTTTGCAGCGGCTTGTGCATAAACTACCATTCCGTTTGGAGCGGTGTTGTGCAGGTGAGAAAGGGCAGCGGTCATAATAGGTGTGTCAAAGGTGCGGCCGTAAAGCTCAAGCTTTGTAGAGGGCAGCACAGAATTAACATAACGGGTTTCGAGCAAAATTGAGTCAAAATAGTCGCGGGTTATTTTATCTGAATTTGCGGTGTATTCCATTTACGGTTCCTCCAGAGTTTATTTTTCCCAAGGGTACTTCATGTCCCAGTCTGCGCGCAGGCCGTCCATTACGTCGCACAAGTCTTCTGACTTTTTGAAAGTGTGAACGTTCGATTCTGTTTTACCGGCAAGAATACATTCTGTTGCGTGAATAAGCTCGTATTCATATCCGTTTGTTTTGAACGGACAGCGGATCTGCTGTACTAAATCTGCCTCGTTGCCCCAGATGTTTTTATAAACATAAACATCAGCTTTCTGGGTGCAGAAAAAGTTTTCTACAGTGATATAGCCTTTTTCGCCAAAGATTACGGCATCGTGAGTAGGACCGCCCGCACTTGGTAAGTCCATTGCATCCTGGAAGCTTGTAACAATTCCGTTTTCAAAAGCAAGGTTTACGCTGTTCCAGGCGTCCACTCCTTTGAGCATGCGCACAATAGAACTTGTAGACGCAACCGGAGAAAAGCC
>JAFYDO010000221.1 GCA_017544745.1 Treponema sp.
CACCGCCCGCCAGCGGGCTTACACATCCCACCCAGTATACTTCTCACACTCCAGAATCTTCTTAGCATTAGCCACTCTTTCGAGGCTCGGACTTTCCAAATCCTTAAGCGGGTAGTCAATTCCAAGGTCCTTGTACTTCATGGCGCCAAGGCCGTGGTATGGAAGAATCTCTACTCGTTCTACATTGTGCAGGGTACGGATAAAGTCGCGGGTTTGGGTGAGGTATTCGTCGTTATCGGTAATGCCGGGTACAAGTACGTGGCGGATCCAGATCGGCTTTTTAATTTCGTCAAGGTAAGCAAACATCTGGCGGATATTTTTGCCGCTCTGGCCGGTGAGTTTTATATGTTCTTCTTCGTTTATGTGCTTGATGTCCATGAGGAGCAGGTCGGTTACTTCCATGAGCTTTTGGAATTTTTGGAACCACTCCCCTTCTTTTGTAAAGCAGGCACCGGAGGTATCTATACAGGTATTAATATTGCGCTTTTTACATTCGGTGAGGAGCTCAATCAAAAAATCCAGCTGAAAGAGAGGTTCTCCGCCACTAACAGTAATTCCGCCTTTTTTGCCCCAGTAGGCCCGGCAGGTTTCGGCTTCGGCAAGCAGTTCTTCTACGGTGTACTGCTTTCCGTCTGTCATCTTCCAGGTATCGGGATTGTGACAGTAAAGACAGCGCAAAGGACAGCCTGCAAAAAAAATAATAAAACGTGAGCCGGGACCGTCTGCGCAGCCAAAGCTTTCGAGCTGATGAATGTAACCTTTCATATAATACCTCTTCAATTTTTTATTATACACTATTGACGGCCGGCTGTTAATGGCTTACAATCTAGTCAGGCTGACTAAGACTAAGCTGACTAAGTAATCTCATACAGGAGGCACATATGTGTAAGATGAATGTTTTAGAGGCAAAAACAAATTTTTCAAAAATCATTGCCTTACTCGAACGCAAGGAAGAAAAAGAAGTTATTATTGCTCGAGCCGGAAAGCCTGTTGCAAAGATTGTGCTTTATGAAGAACCAAAAAGTTTTGATAAAATTTTTGGAATTGCAGAAGGCAAATTTGTAATACCTGATGATTTTGACGAACCCGATGATGAAATTGCCCGTATGTTTGGCATGATAGATTAATGTGTGTAAGGGAGAGAAAATATATGAGACGAAATGAACTTTTACTTGATACTCACATTATACTCTGGATGATTGCAGGGGATCAAAGGTTATCTCAAAAAGCAAGAAATATCATTAAAGAAAACCTTGGTTCAATCTATTACAGCATTGCTTCAATGTGGGAAGTTCAAATCAAATACGACAGAAAAAAACTTCCAATTTCCGGTATAGAATTTATGCATTATTGCGAGCAGTCAGGCTATCACAAACTTCCAGTTGACGATTTGCACGTAAAAGAACTAGCCGGCTTGGAGAGAGACGAATCGGCACCTCCCCACAACGACCCTTTTGACAGAATAATGCTTTCTCAGGCAAAGGCAGAAGGCTTTATATTCCTGACGCACGATCCATTTTTCCGCGGTTACAATGAGCCTTGTGTTGTAGAAGTATAAAAAATCATTCCGTCGTCATTTCGAGCGAAGCGCGGCAATCCATTCTTTTGGTTCCGCCACTTCAAAAGACAGAGCCTCTTTTGTAAAAGGATGCACAAACTCCAGCGTACATGCATGCAGGCAGAGTCGATCAAAAGGATTGGTATGCGCGCGGTGCTCCTTGTCCCCTGCAATAGGATAACCGTGAGCTGCCAGATGTGCGCGTATCTGATTTTTTTTGCCGGTGTCCAGTGAAAGTTCAAAGAGAGCATAGCGGCTGCCCTTCTGTAAGATCTTGTAATGTGTTCGTGCCACTGTGGTCCCTGAGCCTGTCGAAGGGCCACCTTCACCATTCCTCTTTACATACCCCACATGATGCGCATTAAAAGAAAGCTCATCTGTAATCCAGCCTTCCTTTTCATTTTCAAGCGGCGGGAGCTTACAGTTTTTTCCCGGAACTTCTGCGAGCGCATGATAAATACGACCGGTTACCATCTTATGCCAGTTGTCCATAATCTTTTTCTGGGCTTGGGCGGTAAGTGCAAACATCATAACTCCGCTGGTGTCGCGGTCAAGTCGGTGAACTGCAAAAGGCTTGTGATGATTATTTGCCCTGCCCTGTTTGCGTAGAATATCCTCTAAAAGAGACTGGGCAGTTTTTCCCTTATAGCCGGGGAATGGTACACTCAAAAGTCCGCTCGGTTTATTGATTACTGCGAGGTGCTGATCCAGATAAAGAATTTCTATAAATGACATAGTATAATAATAGTGGAAGATTCAGATTTTTGGAATATAATTATATAAGGAATAAAAAATGAAAGACAAAAATTCAATCTTAAAATTTTATGAAGAAAACATTTACGGCTTCTGGCGGTCCGGCGAAGAAGTAAGTTATTCAATAGAAGAAATTGCAGCAGGAAGTCCGCTGACTGTAAATATTCCCTGGGTGAAGGTGCCCCAAGAATATACAAAGCCTGCAAGAAAAGCACTTAACATTACGGTAAAGCGAGAGAATAAAAGCGTCACTTTTTCTGTAGCGGTTTACCTTCCTGATAATCAGACAAATAGCAGCGCTGCTCCACAAGACGGCAACCCCTTTATTGTATCTTTTCACCCGATTGAACCCCTTGCTCTGGCTCAGAAAAAAGGTTTTGCAATGATTGTTTTTACCGACTACTGTCTGAATATAGCCGGCGACAATAATGAACGCAAAGGTCTTTTTTACGAGCTTTATCCTTATGGCAAAGAGCCCGATACACAAACCGGCGTTCTTATGGCCTGGGCCTGGGGCGCTTCAAAAGTTCTGGATGCCCTTTACACGGGTGCGGCAAAAGAGCTTGGACTAAATCCTGATTATTCAATCATCACAGGAGTTTCACGCTGGGGAAAAGCAGCTGCAGTCTGTGGTGCCTTTGAGCCTCGTTTTAAAATGACAGCTCCTTCCTGTTCCGGTGCCGGCGGGCTTGCACTTTTTGATTATAAATCAGAAGGAAATACTTACGACTTTTCTTCTAAGGGAGGTCCCGCTTCCTACACCTATGGCAAAAATGAACCAATTGGAGCCCTTCAGTCAAAGGATGAGCAGGGCTGGTTTAATGACAAATTCCTTGAATACAAAAACGAAAGCGACATTCCTCTTAATCAGGAAAATTTGATTAACCTTTGCGCAGACAAAAAGCGCTTTTATTTTATGATTGCCTCCTGTATTGGAGAAGACTGGGTCAACGGTCCTGCCATGTGGGAAGCAATAAAAAGGGCGGCAAACTGCTACAAGGAACTGGGGCTTTCTAAAAACCTTGCGGCAAACATTCACCTGCAGGGGCATGCAGTACTTGCAGAAGATATGGAAAAGCTTACAGATTATTTTATGCTCATAACCAGTGGCAAAGAGCTGCCCCCGGAACTGGCTGCACTCACAGATTTTACGCGGGAAGAATTTATTTCAGATAGAAAATAGGTTATTAAATTATGGATTGCCACGCTGCGCTCGCAATGACGATAAGCCCTGTCATTGCGAGCCGGAGACGAAGCAATCCATATTGTAAAAAAAATATTTACAGATAAAAAAAAAGTTTCTATAATAAAAAATAGATGCCGAAACAAGTTCGGCATGACAAGGAGTAAAAAAACATGCGTTTAATAATCAGACCAGACTACGATTCTGTTTCTAAATGGGCGGCAAATCACATTGCTGCAAAAATCATTGCGGCTAATCCTACTGCCGACAAGCCTTTTGTAATAGGCCTTCCTACAGGTTCTACCCCGCTTGGAACTTACAAAGAACTTATAAACCTTTACAAGGCCGGAAAAATATCTTTTGAAAATGTAGTTACCTTTAATATGGACGAATATGTTGGAATCTCAGAAGATCACCCCGAAAGCTATCACCGCTTCATGTGGGACAACTTCTTCAGCCACATTAATATAAAGAAGGAAAATGTTCACATCTTAAACGGAAACGCTGCAGACCTGGCAAAAGAATGCGAAGAATACGAAAAGGCCATAAAAACTGCCGGTGGAATCCGCCTCTTTATGGGTGGCGTTGGCTGCGACGGACACATTGCCTTTAACGAACCGGGCTCCTCTCTTGCAAGCCGCACCCGCGAAATGGCCCTTACCCAGGACACAATCATTGTAAACAGCCGCTTCTTTGACCACGATGTAAACAAGGTTCCAAAGACAGCCCTTACAGTTGGCGTTGGCACCGTTTGCGATTCAGATGAAGTTATGATTTTGATTACAGGCCACAACAAGGCAGTAGCCCTCAAGCATGCCGTAGAAGAAGGAATCAGCCAGATGTGGACAGTAAGCGCCCTTCAGATGCACCCGAATGCAGTTATTGTCTGCGATGATGATGCAACAGATGAGCTTAAGGTTGGAACTGTAAAGTATTTTAAAGATATAGAAAAGAATAACTACAACAACGAAGTATAATAAATATCATTGTCGGGGCAAGCCCGACAATGATATTTCTATTTTAAACCTTAAACTGGTCTATTTCTTCGCTAATCTTCTGGATGGTTGAGCGAACCTGAGAAGAAATATCAGAAAGGGCCGCACTGGTTCGGTTCATATCTTTTGTACCGGCAGACATTTCTTCCATACTTTCTTTTATAACGGTTGTTGCATCCTGCAGATTTTGTATTTCTTTTAGAATAAGTTCGTTTCCAGACTTCATTTCCTGACCGGCTGTCTTTACCTCGTAAGTACTGTCGTTCATAAGTTTTAAAGAATCAAGAATCTGTTTTGAACCAGACTGTTGCTCTTCCATAGCAGCCTTAATCTGACGTACCAGTTCATCTGTATCTGTAATAAGGGTCGAAACTTCATCAAAACTTGATTTACTCTTTGCAGAAGCTTCTACAACATTTGTAATTGTTTCCATAATAAGATGCAATTCTTCACCAATTTTCTTTGACTGAACAGATGAAGTCTCGGAAAGCTTACGGATTTCATCTGCAACAACAGCAAAGCCCTTTCCTGCTTCTCCCGCATGAGCAGCTTCGATAGCAGCATTCATAGCCAGAAGATTAGTTTGATTTGCAATACTTGCAATTGCAGTATTCGCATCCTGAAGAGCCTTTGACTGCTGGGCAACTTCGGTAATCTGGTTTCCAACAAGTTTTTGCTGTTCAATTCCTTCAGTAGAGCGGCTTTCCAAAAGTTCAAAGGAGTCTGCCATTTTTTCTACAGAAGAATTAACTGCACTAATATTGCCAATCATCTCTTCTACAGCCGCACTTGCAGAAGAAACGCCATCTGCCTGACTCTGAATCATATTTTCGAGACTATTAATATTTTCTGCAATCTGAGTAACAGCAGCCGAAGTCTGACTAACTGCATTAGCCTGATTTCCAATCTGATTTCCAATGCCTTCAATATTAGAAAGAATTTCTTCTATTGTGCTGGAAGTATCCTGCACACTTACACCAAGCGACTCTTCAACAGCAGAAAGTTCTTTTTCGGATGACTGTACCTGGCCAATAATAGTCTGCAGTTTTGTAAGAAAGGCATTAAAGCCATCTACAAGAACACCAATTTCATCATTGCTCTTTACATCAAGACGCTGGGTTAAATCGGCATTACCAGTTGCTATAGTCATAATAGAATTTTTAACTGCCTTAAGTGGCTTTATAAGTATTCCAACAAAGAAAGAAATAATAGAAACTGCAAGAATCATTATCACTAAAGTTATGATAATAATAGTTTTTTGCATTACCTTGAGTGCACCAAAATAAATATCATAAGGAGCAACAGCAAAAACCGTCCACGTAGTACCAGGAACCTTTTTATAAGAAGCAATAAGATGCGCATGAATATTCGGGTCTATAAAATCTTCAATTCCTTCTTTTCCTTCAAATATATTTGTAAGAACAAGTCCCAGCCCCTTGGAATTATCAAGTGTTGCACCACCTTCATCCTCACTTGTTTCTGTATTTGGATTTGCATTTGCAACAGTTGTAGAAGTAGCCCAGTTGATTACAGAAGGATGCATTCCGCCACCCATATCAATACCTTCTATTGTTTCAAGAATTGTATTACCTTCAATAACCATTACAACAACACCAATAGCTTTTCCTGAATCATTATAAACTGGGACACTAAGGTGCTGCAGTATACTGTTAGTTACCGTACTGAATTTTGGATCTGAAATAAAATCTTTTCCTGCAAAAGCTTCCTGAAAATACGGGCGATCTGCAAAATTAATCATTCTTCCATCTGCAATGAGAGCGTTTCCATTTGCATCATAAAAGGCCATATCAATACAATTATCCCCAATTGCAGGAACTACACGTAATATCTCCTTTTGTTTTTCACTCAAAGAAGCATTTTCATCTTTTATTGTATCAAGTTCCGCAATAACATGAAGAGTCTGCAAATGTTTTTTATTAATATCTGCAATCTGATTTACTACATCAGTAGAAATAGCGTCTATATGACTAAACACACTTTGTGTCATTCCTTTAGATGCAATTTTATAAGATGCAATACCTATCGTAAGACTTGTGATTAACAATACAGTCAAAAACATCACTAAAAGCTTTACTGTCAGCAAAACACGCAATTGTTTTTCTTTACTCATTAGACACCTCGCTCAACATAGTCTGTATTCTGCTGTAATTTTTTTTACAGCATTAAATATGCAACTTTAAATAATATATTAATTATATCATAGATTCAGTTTTTTGCTAGACCGTTTTTATTTATAAAAATATTAAAATGACTTTTGAAAGTAAAAAAAAGAACGCCCTCCGACAGGTTTATTCAGCTGCCAGAGGGCTCTTTTTTGGAAGTATTTTTCCCTATTGATTACAAGCTTGCATGACAGGTACGTGCAATAACATCGTCCTGCTGTTCCTTTGTAAGGTTGATAAAGCGTACTGCATAACCGGATACACGAACAGTAAAGTTAGCATATTCAGGTTTTTCAGGGTGAGCCTGGCAGTCCTTAAGCTTTTCTACACCGAATACGTTTACGTTCAGGTGGTGAGCACCCTTAGAGAAGTATCCGTCAAGAACGTTTACAAGGTTAGAAATGCGTTCGTTTTCATCGTGACCAAGAGCAGAAGGGTTGATTGTCTGTGTGTTAGAGATACC
>JAFYDO010000031.1 GCA_017544745.1 Treponema sp.
AAAATGCTCTACAAGGCTATCATTTATCTGGAAGAAATTGTTACCAGTGTAATAGACTGCCAGTATTCAGAATTAAACGACTGTCACGAAGCAATCAAGAGTATTAATATTGTAAAGCGTTATCTTATAATCCGTAAGCTTGGACTTGCAATCCAGAACCTTAAGGATGCCTTTGGCGACAACAGTAAGTGGAAGTGGTCCTTTGTAGAACTGGAAGGACGCTTTGCCACAGTTTCTAAAAATCTTATTGATATGAAGGCTGCAGGCGCAGACTTTTTTGATCCACGCTCCGAAAATTACGAAACCACAATTTTATATGTGCGCATGATTCAAAAGCTTTTGGACAAGGCTGCAAACGGTTACCGCGACCGCTACGAGCTTAGTACCCGCCGTATTGATGATATGCGTAATGCAATTAAATATCTGGTAGCTCTTCGCCGTGTTTACGTTGTGCTTGGACGCAACGAAGAAGCCGAAGAAACCAAGAAAAAGGCCATGGTCTGGAAGGATAAAATGGACTCCGACCAGAAGAAGGGCTTGAGTAACTAAAGCAGCATGAAAAAAGAACTCATTCTCAAAATATTCGAAGGATTTTCAATTCAACGCTGGAATGACCTTATACGGCCCTTTGATTTAGTCGAAATGGATAAGGCCGGCGAAAAAATGGTCATTGCCTATATGATTGGAAAGTTCGAAGAAAAAAAAGGCAATAAAATAAACTGGAAGTGGATGGCTTATGCTTCGCTCTTTGATCTTCTTAAAAAGATTGCCCTCTGCGATATAAAAGCTCCTGTTCAGCAGATGCTCAAAAAAGAGTTTACGCGCGAGTACATGAGGCTAAACGAATGGGTTTTAAAACAATACCGCCAGCTTATTACAGATGATTCTCTTTTTTCGGAGTTTACAATTTATATAGGACAAAACGCCGGATCTTTTGCGCTGCCGCCTGAGCTTGAAAATTCTGTTCATGTATATAATGCTGCACATAAATATTCTACAATACGCGAGCTTGAAATGCTTAGTGTTGTAAACGAAAAAGAACGATTTTCAAAAATCGAATCAGAACTCAAGGCAGATATTCAAAAGTATCTTGATTTAGAAGGCCTGCAAAAGCTAATGACCCGCCAGAAAGAATTTGATTTCCTTTTGAAAATTGAACAGCTGCGCTTTCAGACAAGGTGGAACCAGACTCCTCGTGTTCCTGCAACCTCTGTTCTGGGCCACTGCTTTTTTGTTGCAATCATGACTCTGCTTCTTGGTCGTGAGACAAATCCAGATATGTGCGAAAGACGGGTAGTGAATAATTTCTTTAGCGCCTTATTCCACGATTTACCAGAATCTGTTACCCGCGATATTATTTCTCCTGTTAAGCAGGCCACAGATGCACTGCCAAATATCGTAAAAAAGATTGAAGATGAAATTGTAAACAAAGAGCTTGTTCCTCTTATGGATAAATCTTATGTGGATGAAGTAATTTATTATACTTCTGATGAATTTGCAGACAGAATTAAAACTAAGGACGGAAAAGTTCAGAAAGTTACCTGGGAAGAATTAAACGGAAAGTATAATAAAGAAAACTTTAATCCAGTAGACGGAAAGCTTGTGCGCATATCTGATCATCTTTCGGCCCTTATGGAAGCAGACATTTCCATAAAACACGGCATTACCTCCAGCCACCTGCAGGGCGGCCGCGACGGCATGCTTGAGCTTTACAACGAAGGCGACCTCATCAGCGGCATAGATGTAAACAAACTTTTCCACGAGCTGGTGTATTAGAATTTTCCTATAAAAAATACCCTTCCATCTGCCGATAATAAATCTATGAGATTATCATTTTTCAAGAAATCATTTTTAATATGTGCCATTTTATTCGCCGCAGCTATTTCTCTTTTTGCAGACACCACCTACAAGGTAGAAAAAGGCGACACCCTATATTCAATCAGCCGCAAATATCAGATAACAGTAGCTGAATTACGTGCTGCCAACAATCTTTCAGAAAATGACGTAATCAAGGTAGGCCAAAAGCTCAAAATCCCTACAGCAGATATAAGCAGTGCCGCTGCTCTTGCCGCAGACAACAAGGCAACCACAAATCCTACAGGTGCAACTTTATCTGCCGGTACCGCAACAAAAGAATATACCGTCGTAAAAGGCGACACCATGTACAGCATAGCCAAAAAGAACGGCATGACCCTTGCCGAATTTATGGCCTTAAATAATCTTGATAATTCATCAGTAATCAAAGTAGGGCAAAAGCTAAAGATTGCCGCTGCTACTTCAACAAATAAAACAACAACTACAAACCCTTCGACAAGCTCAGGGAGCACAAGTAATACAGGCAATACAAATACTTCTAATACGGTAGCAGCAAGCACCGCCCCCGACACCCGCACCTATGGCACAACCGTAACCGCTGACAAAAACACCGTCTGGCCTGTTAAAAATCCTACCGTAACTCAGGTAAAAGGCAAGGTAGGCGGAGTACAGCTAAGCGCCCAGGTAAACGAACCCGTAGTCTGCATCCGCGAAGGAACCGTAATGTATGTTGGAGTTTATCGTGGTTTTGGACAGGTTGTCTTTATACAATCAAAAACCGGTGTAATTTACACATACACCGGCTTAGGTTCCGTGACCGTCAAAAAAGGTGACTACGTAGTCTACAACCAGCAGTTAGGCACCGCCGGCATAGACGCCATTTCCGGAAAGCCCGGCATAACCTTTATGGTCTTCCAGAATGGTCAACCAATCGATCCTGCCAAGGCTCCTAGAAACTAATTATTTTGCTGCATCAATAGTCTTTTGAATATCAGCTGCAATGCCGTCACAGAGTGTGGCGGCCTTTTTCTTTGCATCGGCGAACCAGGCGTCGCTGCCGTCTCCAGCTGGTATCATTGAGTTGATGTAGAACTTAATCTTTGGTTCTGTTCCAGAAGGGCGGGCACTTACGATTGTTCCGCTTTCGAGGTAGAACTGGAGTACGTTGCTCTTTGGAAGTGCAGGGTCGTTCATAAGGTCGCGAACCTTGATAACCTTTTCACCGCCTAAAGTTGCTGGTGGATTAGCGCGAAGGCCGGCCATCATGTTCTTCATTGTTTCTACACCGCTCATGCCAGGGAAGTTCTGTGAGATTGCGCGGTCTTCAAAGTAGCCGTATTCCTTGTACATGTCGTCAAGGTGTTCGAGGAGGCTCTTGCCCTGGCTTCTCCAGTACAAAATCATTTCTGCACACATGGCTGCTGCAGAAACACCATCCTTGTCCATTACTTCTTTTTCTACCTTGTAGCCGTAGCTTTCTTCAAGACCGAATACATAATTGTAGCTTCCGTCTTTTTCGAAGTTTGCTTCTGTGTTAGCAATCCACTTAAAACCTGTAAGACAGTCAAACATCTTTACGCCATATTTTTTACAGATATAGTCGCCGAATGGAGAAGTTACAATTGAGCGGATACATGCAGGGTTTGCAGGCATCTTACCAAGCTCTTTGCGGCTAAGGAATACATATTCCATAAGGAGTGCACCCATCTGGTTTCCGCTAAGGAGTACAAAGTTTCCGTCCTTATCAGGGAAGGCTGTACCAAAGCGGTCTGCGTCAGGGTCGGTTGCCATAAGACCGTCGGCCTTTTCTTTTGTGGTAAGTTCTACTGCCATCTTAAGGGCAGGCTTTTCTTCCGGATTTGGCTTTTCTACTGTAGGGAAGTTTCCGTCCGGCTGGCGCTGCTCCGGTACTGTGATAATGTTCAGGCCAAGATCGCCAAGAACTTTTTCTACGTGCATTGCACCTGTTCCGTGGAGTGGTGTGTAAACGATGCGAACATCCTTTGCCTTTTCCTTGATAAGTTCAGGACGGAAAAGCTGTGCCTTACACATTTCCCAGAATGGTTCATCAACTTCTTTGTCTATGATAACAAGTTTACCTGTAGAAATTGCTTCTACGCGGGTCATTGTCTTTACTTCTTTTACTTTATTAACTTCTTCAATAATGCCGACATCGTGTGGCTCAATTACCTGTGCACCGTCGTTCCAGTAAGCCTTGTAACCGTTGTACATACGTGGGTTGTGGCTTGCGGTTACTACAACACCAGTGTCTGCCTTGAGTGTACGGATTGCAAATGAAAGCTCAGGGGTTGGGCGAAGGCTTGAGAAAAGATAAGCCTTGATTCCATTTGCAGCAAAGATGAGTGCAGTTGCTTCTGCAAATACATCTGAATTCAGGCGGCTGTCATAAGCAACAACTGCGCTCAAGGTTCCAGCCTTTGCTTTGTCCGGGAATGCCTTAAGAACATAGTTAGCAAGGCCCTGTGTTGCCATGTTGATTTCGAGTGTATTCATGCGGTTTGTACCGCCACCCATAATTCCGCGAAGTCCACCAGTACCAAATTCAAGTGTCTGGTAAAAGCGGTCTTCAAGTTCTGTATAATCTTCTTTAGCAACAAGATCTTCAATTTCCTTGCGGAATCGTTCATCCTGTTCAGCTGCAATATAGTCTTTAGCTCTCTGTAAAATTTCAGATTTTTCCATTTAAATCTCCTTGTATGTATATTATATTATTTTATGCCTTTTGTCATATTCCTTACGCATCCGCTTTACCTATAAGCTCTGTCTCCCACGCCAACAGCTCTTTTTCCTCTTCCGCATTATCCCCACGCACATCACACATAACACGGAAAACAGGCTCTGTTCCGCTGCCACGCATCCAGATAAATGCAACAGGGGCACCGTTTTCATCCTTAAAGATAACCTTAAGTCCGCCTTTGCCAGACTCTGACCAGTCATTCACGCCAACTGTCTGCACTGTTCCTTTTGTAATAACAGCTTCGTAGCTACTAATGCCATACTTTTTCTTAAGTTCAGTCTTTTTCTTTTCCCAGTCTGCTTCAAAAGCCTTCTGGAAAGCAGCTTTGAGAGCAGTATGGTCTGTATTCTTTACTTTTAAGATAGCGCGAGGTTCACTAACACCAGTTGTCGTATAAACCGGGAGGCTCTCCAATACATCAGTCAAAGTAAAATCAGGCTTATATTCAATGCCAGCCTTCTTGCACCAGATTTCAAACAAGCCGTCTTCTCGCATCATAAGCAATTTGATAATTGCAAAAACTGTATTGAGCGGGTCGCGTACACTTGCAGGATGTGTAATTGTACCTCCGTTTGAACCTTCGCCAAGAATGCGCACATTCCAGCCGGCCTCCCGTTTTTCTCTTGCAAGGTTTACAACATTTGCTTCTCCAACCTCGGCACGGAAAACCTCTGCACCAAGGATTCGGCAAATCTCATCAATTCTCATGGAAGTAGGGCAGTTTACACAAACAGCCGGCTTAAAGGCAGGATCTCCACCGTTTTTCCAGATGCTGTAAGTAAGTTCAGCCAGTACAGAAAGACTAAAAACTTCCTGAGCTTTAAGAATCACAGGCTTTTCGTCCTTCTGATCCCAGTAAACAATATTACCGCGGTCTCCGTCACAATCGGGCATATAACCCAAAAACGCATTACAGTTTTTGTTGTGGCGATGTAAATCTTCCATACCTTCTGCAACATAAACAAGATTTTCTGCTTCGGGAATTATTTCGTGTGCAATATCATCCTCGTTCAGAGAGTAAAAATCAATTCCGTGGGTTGTAAAGAATTCTTTATCTATACAGCGGGCACGTGAGCTTCCGTTAAAGTCGCAGACAACACCAAAGCCCTTAGAACGAATCTGTCCGTCAAGCATAGCAAAAAAGTCTTTTTGATGTTCCTTATTATCACTGTCGGTAATTGTCTGGCAGATAAAATCTTCGTAAGCACGGAGCGCGTTAAATTTGGAGCTCTTTTCATTTAATTCAATTTCGTGGAGTGCAGAAGAACTGCAGGCTTTGGCCTCGGCTACAAGAGCAGCCAGCTTAGTATCATCATCAGTAATTGCAAGCAGTGCTTCCACAAGCTTAGCGTTTTCTTTTGCTTCAAGAACGCCGCCGTCATTTATTCCAAACTTAATTCCATTATGACCAATTGGGTTATGGCTTGCAGAAATATAAATAAAGCCATCCAGCTTTTTTGCATAAGCCATTATCTCTGGGGCAGAACAAATACCGGTATCCTGAACCAAAGCCCCTTTTTTAACAAGCATATGCTTTGCTGCATCTGCAATTGCGGTTCCTGTAGGACGTGTGTCTCTTCCAAGCGCAATTACAGGACATTCCTGACCGGTAAGCTCTTTAAGATAATCAAAAAAAACACTTGCGCAGGCAGCACTCAAAGCCCAGTCCTGTTCAGTTATTTCCGGATTACGATCCTGTTCATCACCGCTGGCTGCAAAAACCTTACGCCAGCCGCTTGCAGATAAAATCATGTTTGTTTTCATACTATAATTTTACCACCAAAATCCTAAAATCACAAATATTAATAGATGGAGAGTATGTAATTTAACTGTTTTTGTTTGCCAAGGAAGGTTTCTGCTGTAATTCCAAGAGTAGATTTTCCCGGAGTAAGAGTGAGTTCACCTGTTAAAAGAAGGTTTTCATCAGCATAAAGAACTTCGGAATTATATCTTTTTTCTTTGCCGCTTAAAAACAGCTTTCCGTTTTGATAGGTAATTGTATCAAAAAAGATTTCGTCTTCTATTACACCGTTTATAGTACAGGTAAGCTTATATGGCATAGCTGTTTTGTTGCGGGTGTGATATACCTTGTAAGTTCCTGCAGGAAAGATTTTACTTTCGCGTAAATCATAAAAGGTTCCGCTCTTATTCTGCAGCATAATTCCAGAAAGTGAATAATCGGTTTCTTTTTCTGTACGTGGCAATAAAATCTTAGGATTGATTGCTGCCGAATTCTGATTATCGATTATCTGAAATTCAAGGCTTGAAGGAACTGCCTGCCAGCCTGTGTTGCCTGTGTTGCCAATAACTTCTCCTTCGGCAAGAGTGGTTTTGTTTTGTGTATTAAGATTTACGCTCTGGGATTCAAGATTGGAATATACAGAAATAAGGTCGTCATCGTGCGCAAGAATTACAGAAGTTCCCAGCGCACTAGGAAATAATTCTGAATCATCATCAAGCTCTGTCATTACAATAAGGATTTTTCCTTCTTTTACAGCCTTTACTTCATGTTCTAAAGAGATTATGTTACCTTCTTTATCTTGTGTTGGCTTTGGCTTTGCAAAAATAATTGATTTACTTATATTGCCGCCTACATTCTGACCAAAATAAGAAATTATTGCATCCGGAGCTTTATCTTCTACCGGCCATTCTACGGCATTTACTGCAAAAAGCATTGCAAAAAAAACTGCTGTCAAAGTGATTATCTTTTTCATAGTTCCCCCACCTAATTCTTAGACACCTTAACCTTTGATATTGTATTATCCTGACCTACATAAAGGTCGTTGCCGTCTGTTTTGATAAACGCAGATTCTGCCTGGAAAGAAAAAGAACCCTCCAGAGTCTGAGTTTTTTCGATTATGTAAACCGTGTATTCATTTTCGTTCTTACCAAGAATAAAGAAAAGTGAATCTGTTTCTTCTACAAGAAGCACGGTTTTATCAATTTTGATGTTTGTGTTTTTTCCGTTTTCGATATTGTAGATTCCTAAATAACCGTCATAATTATAAATTATCTGTCGGTCGTTGTCGCAGAATCTTACAACTGTACGGCGGTTAAGATTTGAATCAAGATATTCGTGATGAATTATTTTTGGCTGCAGTCCGTCTGTTCTTGTTATTACAAAACGCTGCTTATCATGTCCCGAAACTGATGCAATATAAGCTCCGTCGGAAGAAACGTCGAGTCCGAGAATTACCTTGTAGTCGCTGCCACCTGGAGAAAAGCTTGTTTTTTCTATTCCTGTTTCGTTATCAATAATGCGGATTGTACCATCTGAATAACCGACTGATGTATAAGCATCTTTTGAGCTAAAGGCTGTAATTGGAATGATGTTTTCGAAAATCCACTGTGCGCTTCCGTCTGAATTACATTTTGCAAACGAGCTTCCACCCGGCATAAAAACAAAGATGCGGTTTTCTTCAAAAAACGGGTAGCCCGGAACTTCAAAAGTGTCTTTTTCGGCTCCTGTATAATCAAAAAACGAGGTTTGACCGTCAATTGTATCGTAAATTGCAAAATAATCTGTAGAAATGCTGGCTCTTGAAGTAAAGGTTTTTGATGTAGTTATCTGGCCATCCGGTGTAAAGTATCCGATTGTCTGTCCAAGCTTAAAATAAATAGGATGTGTATCATAAACAACCTTAGGCACTGCCGGCGTAAGAATACTCTTTTTCCATTCCGGAGTAAAATGATACTCCTTCCCCAAAGGCTTAGCCGCCAAAAATATATATAAAAGTATAAAAATAAAAGCAAGTAATATATATAAACCAATGTGTTTTTTTGTTTTCATATATAGTTATTCTATTATATATATATGTAAAAATCAATTATTGTTATAGATGAAAAATACTCACGCAGAGGACCGGTCTTGACAAAAAACCGTATAATATGCAAAATATTACACAGTTTTACATAATATATATAAAAAGTGTATAAGGTGGGCTTATATGACAGATGATATCCTTACAATTGAAGAAGTTGCAAAATACCTGCGTGTTTCGGACAGAACAGTATATGACTGGGCTCAGAAGGGCGAAATTCCTGCCGGAAAATTTGGTACAGTATGGCGCTTTAAGAAATCAGAAATAGAAAACTGGGTAAATGCCCGTCTTTCTTCAAGCTCTTTTAAGCAGGATGATTCACAGGTTCAGCTTAAAAATATACTTTCTCCAGACAGAATTGTATTTATAAATCACAGCACAAAGCATGATGCAATTGTTCAGCTTGCAGATGTTCTTGCTACAGCACCACAGATTAAAAATGCACCGGAGCTTACCGCCGAAATACTCAAACGCGAAGAGCTCATGTCTACAGCAATAGGTAAGGGTATTGCAATTCCGCATGTAAGACTTTCATCAGTAACAGACCTTGTTATGGCAGTTGGTGTTTGCCGTAAGCCTATTACAGATTATCAGACAATTGATGACGAGCCTGTAGATCTTTTATTTATGATTGCTGCAGCATACAACCAGCATTCACAGTATCTTAAGACACTTTCACATTTCTGTGCAAAGCTCAAGCAGGAAGGCCTGCACAGCTCTATTGTTGCTGCAAAAACAGAACAGGAAGTTTTCTCTCTCCTGGCTTAAGGCAATATTACGGGGATCCATTTGCTTCGGTCGGCGTGATCTTTGGCAATGGTTCCCCAGGTTACCTTTGCAGTAGTTTCTCCCATCAAAAATTCGCGTCCGGTTCCTTCGACTTCATATTTTTGTCCGGGAGCAGGATTTTCAAAAACTGTCATAGCGTGACTGTATTCGCGGGAAATAAGCATAAACGATTCAATACCCGCAGCTCTGAGAAGTACACATACCAACATGCTTCGTGAATCGCAGTCGTTTCCTTCTCCACATAAAACTGCAGGAAGACTTGTAAAATCTGTATTGGAAGCAGTTGCGTTATCACGTTTGTAATTAAATAACTGAACCCAGGATAAAATTGACTGAGCGTATGCAAGCTCCGGATTAGACGGATTTGACTGTTTTGCCGAAGGATATACAGTGTTGATTACATCCTCAGAAAACTGTGCAAGTCGACCAAAGCTGTCGCGGTAAATCATTCTGTAGTAACGCTGCCAGGCTTCCTTCCAAAGATTATGCTTTGCATAAAGCAGAAGAACGCTGTATTCCATTTCTATAACAAATTGCGCCGCATCAATATCGGATTTGTCTATTGTGCTCTCTATTGTCATATTTTGAATTGTTGCTTTAACAGTCTTTTTTCCTTCCGAAGGAAAAGCGTAGGTAACAACAATACCAGGACAGCAGTAATAATTTTCATCAGTGCACAGAGAATTAAGGATGGACATTATAAAAGGATTACAGCTCTGTCTGGTTTCTGCAGTTGTATATGCAAGCAGAACGATATAAGCACCGTTTTTTGCAAGTGGTGCGCAGACAGCCCAGCCGGAATATTTTGTATCAAGAGTCATTGAAAAATCAGAAATAGAACATAAGCTGTTGTTCCATTCAAAGTTGTCTATTTCCATGGAGGCAGAAAGCTTTTTAAGAGCAATGGAAAGAACGTCATTTGAAGAGTTGAAGGTACCTGAGCCTGAGGAAGCTGTAGCTTTGGAATCATAAATCTTTAAGATAAATTCAACCGGATAGTTTGGATGTGTAAAATGATACGACATCTGGTCATCGGCAATTTCTGTAAGCTCATAACCTTCCGGAATATCAAGTGAATAATTGTAAACTGAATCAGAAATATTTTCGGCAAAGAGGTGGGCAGAAAATAATAGCAGCAATATTACCAGAAAGTGTTTATGTCTTGTCATTTTGTAGATCCTCAATTATAGTAATTTTGATGAACTCTTTACCAACTATACCTATTATATACGATAATTCAGAAATTTTCATCATAAATAAAAAAGCCGGCATGAGTGTGCAGGGTGGAGAAAAGGTTAGTCATCCTCTTGATGAAGAACTATCTCGTCAGACAGGGCAGAAGGTTTATCTTGTTCACAGACTGGATAAAGATACTTCGGGGCTTATGATTGTTGCCAAAACACCGGCTGCTGCAAGCAAATGGACAAAGCTCATAGGAAGTAAGGAAGTAGAAAAAGAATATATTGCAATTTGTATTGGAACGCTGCCGCAAAAGCAGGGTGTGATTAATGAAGATCTGGTTCAGCATGGTCAGACCAAAACTGCGGTAACACATTATAAGGTTTTGGAAGAACAGACTGTAGAATGGGAAGGACAGAAGATTATACTTTCTAAGGTAAGCCTTGTTTTACAGACCGGACGTATGCACCAGATTCGTATTCATCTTGCAAAACAGGGTTGCCCGATTGCAGGCGACGACCAGCACGGTAACTTTAAGCTCAACAAAGTGCTTCGAAAAGCCGCCGGTATCAAACATCTGCAGTTATTTTCTGTTCGTCTGACCATCCCGCTTGATGGTAAAAATACCGTGTTTACCTTGGATTATTGACGGTTTATTTGTTTACCGTTAAAATAAAAATATGTTTGACGTTAAAGATTCAGATTTTTTTGATATGGAAGATGATGCTTTTGACACAATTGTCGAGAATGACATCAGCTTTACCGGCAATATCAAAATGCAAAAGCCTTTTTTAATCCGTGGAAAAATTACCGGAAAAATAGATACTCAGAGTGATCTGGTTGTAGATACCAATGCAGTTGTAGAAGCAGATATAAATGCTTCTCGTGTTCTTATTCGTGGTAAGGTAAAGGGTAATGTTCGCGGCGAAAAACTCATTTTTGTTACTTCTTCGGGCTCACTCGACGGCGATATTATTTCTCAGAAGGTAGTCCTTGAACCGGGCAGCGACTTTTCCGGTAAATGTACAATGGTGAAATAAATGAAAAAAATCTTTTTTTGTATAAGCTTATTTATCTGTGTTTATTCGTCAAATCTGTTTTCTCAAACCTCTCAGAAAAAAGACGCTCTGGTTTTGTATCATAACGGAAAGTATGCAGAATCCGTACAGGTTTGCGAAGAAGAGCTTAAGGAAAATCCAAATCGAATTGAATCTTATGTTGTAATGTGCTGGTCGCTTGTAAAAAACAAGCAGTATGCCGAAGCAGAACAGCGCGCAACAGAAGGACTTGCTATAAGTGCATTTGACCTGCGTCTGATTGAGATTCTTGGAGAAGCACGTTACTACCTTGGAAAAAATGCCGGTGCAATGGAACAGTTCCAGAAGTATGTTGCCAGTGCACAGGATAACGGTTCGCGTGTAGGTTCTGCCTATTATTTTATGGGAGAAATCTATATTCGCCAGGGTCGTTATCAGCATGCAGATATTTCACTTTCTTCTGCAGTAAAAAAAGAACCTTTGATTGATAACTGGTGGATTCGTCTTGGTTATGCACGCGAAATGGCCGGTAACTATCTTGAATCACTGGAAGCTTATGACGAAGCTCTTCGTCTTAATCCATCTTCAGTAGATGCTTCCCGTGGACGAGACCGCGTAAAAGATAAAGTAAAATAAATTGAATACTGTCCGAATTGAAACTCTTGGATGTCGTCTCAACCAGATAGAAAGCGAAGCTGCGGGTCGCATTTTTGCAGATGCAGGTTTTGATGTTCATCTGGAAGGAGTAACCGCTTCTTCGGACAGTGACAGTTCTACCTGTCTTGTAATAATCAATACATGTGCAGTTACTCAAAAAGCAGAACAGAAGGCCAGGCGTCTTATAAGACTTGTGCTTAAAAAATTTAGTGGTGCTGCAATTCTTGTAACAGGCTGCTATGCCCAGCTTTCGCGGGAACAGATTGAAAAGCTTGATAAACGTGTTATTGTTCTTGGCGGGCAGATTAAAAGCAGACTTAGTTTTGTACCAGAGCTTTTAAAAAAGTTTGTTGTAACTAACAAAGAGTTTGATGTTACAGGTTTTGTTGCAGCTGTAAAAACAAATGTTGTGTCCCTGCCAATTGCCAAACCGGATTTTCCGGAAGACTCGTTTAAGCTTTCTACAACATCACTGCTTGCACATTCAAGGGCAAGCCTTAAGATTCAGGACGGCTGCAATAACAACTGTTCGTATTGTACCATTCATATTGCACGCGGTCACAGTGTTTCGCTTGATGTTAATACTGCGCTTGAACGTGTGCAGGCTCTTGAAAAGTCCGGTTATGATGAAGTTGTCCTGACTACAATAAATATTGCACAGTACAAAGGTAAGCTGGTGCAGGGGAGTCTCGAAGAATGTACAAGTGAGCAGTACCTTGATTTTACAGGTCTTTTGGAATATCTGCTTGCGCATACTTCAAAAATTAATTTTCGAATTTCGAGTCTTTACCCCGAGGTTGTTACAGACGAGTTTTGCAGTGTAATTTCTAATGAACGTGTTCGTCCGCATTTTCATATTTCTGTGCAGAGTGGCAGCAATAAGATTCTGGCCTTGATGAACCGTCGTTATGATCGTGATGAAGTAATCAAAGCCTGTAAAAAAATTCGTAGTTCAAAGCCCGGCGCCTTTATTGCCTGCGATATTATTACGGGCTTTCCCTCAGAAGCTGATAAAGACTTTGAACAGACTATGGATTTGTGCAGGCAATGTAATTTTGCCTGGATTCATGCTTTTCCTTTTTCCGAGCGTCCTGGAACTCCGGCATGCAGCATGAAGCCTAAGATTCCTCAGAGTGTGAGCGGAGAACGCGCACGTAAGCTTACTGAGCTTGCAATTAAGAATAAGATTGAATATATCAACAGCTTTGCAGGTAAAGAGGTTAGTGCAGTCGTAGAAAAAATGAGTGCAACTCTTGCAGACGGAACTTACAGGTACCACTGCATGACCCAAAACTTTATTCACTGCGAGCTTGAATCGGACGTAGAACTTACACCGAATCAGGCTGTTATTGTAAAGATTGTCGCTCCGCTGGAAGAAAGAATCAAAAAGGGCGGAGATATTGAAGCAAGAGCAGTCGCGGTCCCTGAGCCTGTCGAAGGGTCGCAATAACAATAATTTTCATATCATAAATATATATTTTCATACAATTTATTCATCAATCCACTCATTATAATAAACTCATCATGAAGTCCAATATGATGAACATGACAGAAGGCAATCCGGTTCGCCTGCTGCTCGTTTTTTCAGTTCCAATGCTCATAGGAAATATTTTCCAGCAGCTGTACAATCTGGCAGATTCAGTAATTGTAGGTCAGATAATAGGTGCAGATGCACTTGCTGCAATTGGTGCTACGGGTTCAATCTGTTTTTTCTTTTTTGCATTGTGCAATGGAATTGGTTCCGGCGGTGGAATTATAACTTCTCACTTTTTTGGAGAAGGCAATGACAGCAAGGTTAAAAACTGTATTGTAAACACCGCCTTTATTATGATTGTGGTTCCGCTTGTAATTGGTACAATCGCTTTTTTTGCAGCAAAACCGATATTGTTATTCCTTAAAACTCCGGAAGTTATTCTTGCAGATTCTGCCGCATACATGAAAATCATGTGCTGCAATCTGTTCCTTGTTTCCGTTTATAATTTTGTTTCTTCCATGCTGCGCGCTCTGGGAGATTCCAAGACTCCTCTTTACTTTTTAATCTTCTCCTGCTTTTTGAATGTAGTTCTGGATTTGATTTTTGTTTGTGCTTTTCATATGGGAGTAAGGGGAGCAGGAATTGCAACGCTCATTTCAAATATAATCTGCGGCAGCCTGTGTACGGTTTTCGCGTTCCGTACAAATGTATATTTTAAGCTTACAAAAAGTGATATTCATCTTAATACAGAAATCTTAAGCAAATGTATAAAGCTTGGTGTACCGCTTTCGCTTCAGTATTCAATGATTGCAATTTCTTGTATGGCTTTGCAGCGTGTTGTAAATAATTTTGGTCCTGTTGCTGTTGCTGCGTTTACTGCTGTTAGCCGTGTAGAACAGCTTTTGCATCAGCCGTATCAGACTCTTGGTGCAGCCTTGTCTACTTACAGCGGACAGAACTTTGGTGCAAAAAAATATGACCGCATGATTTTAGGCTATAAAAAATCCATGATAATGATGGCCATCTTTACTCTTGCTATGCTTCCGGTAATGCAGTTTTTTGGCAACGCAATAATAAGATTTTTTGTAAAAGAAACAGATGTAATCACAATGGGGGCCACAGCACTTCGCATTTCCAGCTGGTTCTATATTTTCTTAGGTTGCATCTACACTATCCGTGGAATCCTTACCGGTGCCGGCGACGCAACCTTTGCACTCATAAACGGTATCACCGAAGTTATCGGTCGTTTTACAGTCCCGTTTATTCTTACAGCACTGCCGCTGTTTGGTGTATGGGGCATCTGGTGGTCGGTAGGTGTTGTATGGTTCATGAGCGCCCTTACTGCCTGGCTGCGCTACCTTTGGATGAAACGCAAAAAACTTCATTAATGTGTCATTGCGTATAAAAGAATTTTTCATTATAATTATATCTCAAAAATACAATACATTTAGGTGAATTTGGTTGTATTTTAAGGAGTTTTATTATGGCAGTTAATGAAAAATTGCAAATCATCAGGCACTCATGTGCACACGTAATGGCGGAAGCAATCTTAAAGATTTTTCCGGGAACAAAAATCGCTATTGGTCCAGCAATAGACAATGGCTTTTATTATGACTTTGATTTCCCTACAACCACCAAATTCACCGAAACAGATTTCCCTGCAGTAGAAAAGGAAATGCGCCGTATCATCGCTGGAAATCATGACTTTGTACGTAAAGAAGTTTCTAAAGAAGAAGCACTCAAGCTTTTTGCAGAAGAACCATATAAGGTTGAACTCATCAATGACCTTCCTGCAGACGCAGTTATTACAACTTACGAGCAGGATGGCTTTATGGATTTGTGCCGTGGACCACACGTTGCAAATACAAAAGAAATCAATGGTCAGGCATTCAAGCTTACAAAGGTAGCCGGTGCTTACTGGCGCGGAGACTCTAACCGCACAATGCTTACACGTATTTACGCAGTTTGCTTTGCAAAGCCAAATGATTTAGCCGACTATCTCAAAATGCTCGAAGAAGCAGAAAAGCGTGACCACCGTAAAATCGGGCAGGAAATGGATTTGTTCCATCTTGATCCGGAAGATCCAGGTCAGATTTTCTGGCATCCTAATGGATGGACTGTATACCGCGTAATGCAGGATTATATGCGCAAGCAGATTCTTCGCGACGGTTATCAGGAAGTTAATACACCTGCAATTATGCCAAAGTCTTTGTGGGAACGTTCAGGACACTGGGGACACTACCAGCAGAACATGTTCATTACAGAGTCAGAAAAGCGCATGTTTGCAATCAAGCCTATGAACTGTCCTGGTGCAATTGAGATTTTCAAAAACCGTCAGCGCTCATATAAAGATTTGCCGTTGCGTCTTGCAGAATTTGGACACGATGTTCGTAACGAGCCAAGCGGAACTTTGCATGGTGTAATGCGTATCCGTGGTTTTGTTCAGGATGACGCACATATTTTCTGTACCGAAGATCAGCTTGGTTCAGAAGTAGCAAAGTTCTGTAAGCTTTTGAAGAATGTTTACCAGGATTTTGGTTTTGATAAGCTTGTAGTAAAGTTCTCTACAATGCCTGAAGATCACGTTGGTGACCTTGCAACCTGGGAACGTGCAGAAAAGCAGCTGAGCGACGCCTGTCACGAAGCAGGACTTGAATACGAAATTCAGCCGGGCGAGGGTGCCTTCTACGGTCCAAAGCTCGAATTTAAACTTTATGACTGTCTCGGCCGCGAATGGCAGTGTGGTACTATTCAGGTAGACTACCAGCTTCCAAGTGCAGAACGTCTGGATGCAACCTACATTGGTGCTGATAACCAGAAGCATCATCCTGTTATGCTCCACCGTGCGGTACTTGGTTCATTTGAACGCTTCTTAGGTATTTTGATAGAAAACTTTGCAGGCGCATTCCCAACCTGGCTCGCATTCGAACAGGCCGCTGTTGTACCAATCAGTAGTGAGTTTGATGATTATGCACGCCAGATCAACGATGCTCTGCTTGCTCATGATATCCGCTCAAATGCCTACCTTGAAGACGAAAACATGAAGGCCAAAATAAAGCGCATTTCCCAGGAGCACAAAACTCCATACATCCTGGTTGTAGGAGCAAAAGAGAAGGAAGAGGGTACTGTATGTGTCCGCTACCGCTACTCCAGCCAGAAACCCCAGGAAACCCTAAAGCTTGACGACTTCATCAAGTACGTTGAGGATAAAGTAAACACACACTTTATTGGAATATAAAAAGCGTGTCATTCCCGGGCTTGACCCGGGAATCTTTTTTTGTAAAAAGCCCTGCCAAACTATTGAACAAAACCGCGATTTATTATATATTATATAAATCCACGGGCAATAGCGCAGCTGGTAGCGCGTCTGGTTTGGGACCAGAATGTCGGGGGTTCAAATCCCTCTTGCCCGATAGCCTTCCGATTAGGAAGGCTTTTTTATTTTAATCTTTCAGTTCATACATTTCCCCTAATGATTTTTTCGATTTTCTGGTGTATAATAACGTTTAACTAAGGAATTTAATTATGTATACAACCTATGTAATCTATGCCCTGTGCATCGGGCTTTTGCTCTGGGGCGGTAAGTTTGCAGGCTTTGGTAAAGACAAGTTTCACCAGGACTGCGCTTCTTTAGAAGTAACAAAATCCCTGCGCGGCTTTGCTGCAATTGGTGTTATACTTCATCACATTTCGCAGGAAAATGCTTTTCAATATGCAAATATGGCAAAGGGCTTTGGAACTCCCGGCGAATTAAGTTTTTTTGTAAACTACGGCTATAAGTTTGTTGCAATCTTCTTTTTCTGCTCGGGTTTTGGCCTTATAAAAAGTCTTGCTACCAAGCCAGATTACTTCAATGGTTTTATCAAAAAGCGTATAGTAAAAACCCTTGTAATTCCTTTTTATGTAAATGTCCTTCTTTATGCTCCTTTTGTGGCTTTTACAAGTCCTAAAATGCCTGTAATCCAATGGATAACCAAATTTACAGGACTTACCCTTATGAACGAATATGCCTGGTATCCGATTGTTCTTGCAATTTTATATCTGGCTTTCTATTTTATTTTCAAAAATATCAAAAACCGTAAGGTCTGCTTTGCCCTTATGTTCCTGGTAATCTTTTTACAGGGAGTCTTTTTCAGTATTACCGGTCATAGAGCCTGGTGGGCCGGACCAAAAAACTGGTGGCTTGATCCACAGCTTGCTGCTAATGCCAGATGGTGGATGCAGGAGCGCGTAATCTGGTTTTTTGGTGAATGGTGGGTTAATTCAGGAATTGCCTTCCTTATTGGTATGATTATTGCCCATAACGAAGAAAAAATCACTGCCTGGTTCAAAAAAGCATACTGGCCAAAGCTGCTGCTTGTATTTGTAGTTTATTTTGCTTTCAATACTCTTCAGGCTTTTGTCGGAATGAAGTTTGGATACTGGACAGAATTCAACGGACAGGGACCCGGCGTCCTCAACAAGTTTGTTACCTATTGTTCTCAGCTGCCTCAGGTAAGCATGTATGTAATTTTGCTTTATGTCATTTTAATGAAATATCATGCCCAGAATCCTGTAAGCCGCTTCTTTGGAAACATTTCGCTGGAAACTTATATGATGAACCTCATAGCAATTACAGCCTTCCGCTTTATGCTCTACAACAACCAGGGCTGGCCAATAATAAAGCCTGGACACTGGAATCTTGCTGTTTACGCTGCAGCTGTTTTTGCAGCAACACTTTTGCTTGCATTTATCTATAAGCTTTGCAATCGTCTTGTTCTAAAACTTTTTGACAGACCAAAAAAAATAACAGATGAAACAAAGGTTCAAAATGAGACTGTTTAAAAAAGAACCTGAATTTTATAAAAACGTTTTTTCTCTTGCGCTGCCAATTGCTCTTCAAAGTCTCATAACAATTGGCGTAAACATGCTTGATACAATTATGGTGGGTAAGCTTGGAGAAGAAGCACTTTCTGCAACTTCACTTGCCAATTCTTTCATAAGCATCTATCACATTTTCTGTATGGGTCTTGGCATGGGAGCTTCTGTTTTGGTTTCCCGTTTCTGGGGAATGAAAATCGCACATCATGATGAAGAACAGGCAGGCATTGCTTTGCGACAGACAGTCTGCCTCATGCTTCGTCTTGCAGTAATTCTTGCAACGCTTTTTGCAATCGTAACTGCAATTATGCCGCGAACCCTCATGACCATGTATACGGGTGAAGAGAAGATTCTTGAACTTGGAAGCATCTATTTTAAGTGGTCGGTTGTTACTTATTTCTTCCTTGGAACTTCTCTTGTTACTACAATTGTTCTGCGCAGTGTAGGGCAGGTAAAACTTCCGCTTTTTGTTTCCATTGGTGCCTTTTTTGTAAATCTTATTGCTAACTATGCCTTTATTTTTGGTAAGCTTGGAATGCCCCGCATGGAAGTTGCAGGAGCAGCGCTTGGTACACTCATTGCCCGTCTTTTTGAAGCCGGCATGATTCTTGGGTACCTATTCCTTAGAGATAAAAAAATATTGTTCCGTGTACGCGACATTTTTATGAAAACTGGAACTCTGCTTGGAGAATACATACGCATAAGCATTCCTGTTTTAATAAGCGATGGAATCCTTGCCCTTGGAAACAATTCTGTTGCAATGGTAATAGGCCACCTTGGTGCAACCTTTGTTGCTGCAAACGCAATTACAAGTGTAACTCAGCAGCTTAGTACTGTAGTGATTCAGGGTGTAAGCCAGGCAGGTGCAATTGTAACAGGACACACTCTTGGAAGTGAAGGCCGTGAAAAAACACAGATGCAGGGCTGGCTCTTCCTTGGTCTTGGACTTGCTCTTGGAACAGTTTCTGCTATCTTCATTATGTCTGTAAGCGAACCGATTATCCACGCTTACAATGTTACAGAAGAAACAATTAATATTGCACGCCAGCTTATGCTTGCAATAAGCCTGATTATAATTTTCCGCGCAACAAACAGCATTATGACAAAAGGTGTATTACGTGGAGGTGGAGACACAAAAATGCTCATGATTACAGATAATGTATTTCTATGGGTGCTTTCACTTCCGCTTGGAATTCTTGCCGGATTTGTATTTCACTGGTCTGCCTTTTGGATTTATGTTTGCTTAAACTCAGCAGATATTGTAAAAACCATCTGGTGTGTGTTCAGGCTTAAGAGCGGAAAGTGGATTAAAAAGATTAGTACCGGTGTGTAAGGCCGCTGGCGGCCGGTGTTAAATAGCAAAGCGTTAAAAAAATTGCGAAAGCAATTTTTAGCTTTACCAAATTGAAAGGAGTATTACTATGGCTAAAAGTCGAATCACCAT
>JAFYDO010000222.1 GCA_017544745.1 Treponema sp.
AGTGCAACAATAGGAATTGCAAGCTGAGACTGAAACAGTTTTTTTACCCAATTTGTAAATTTATTAGCCATTTTGTGCCTTGCCTCCCGCAATAGTCTGCATAATTACATCCTGACGCAGCATTGCATCCTTAAGCTCGCCTACAATCTTGCGGTCGCGCATAACGATGAGTCTCTGACAAACAGAAAGCATCTCTTCGATTTCCGAAGAAATAAAGGTAACGCTTACGCCTTCTTCTGCAAGCTTGAGTACCTGCTTTTGAATTTCAATCTTTGTACCTACATCAATACCGCGTGTAGGTTCATCAAGAATAAGGAACTGAGGATGAGTCAAAAGCCAGCGTGCAAGAATAACCTTCTGCTGGTTACCACCCGAAAGGGATTTAATAGGAGTTTCCTTAGAAGCAGTTTTAATGTCCAGAAGATCAATGTATTCATCTGCAAGCTTTTCTGATTCTGCGCGGCTAAGAGGCTTAGTAAAGCCGTTCAAAACCTGCAGGGCAAGAATAATGTTTTCGCGTACAGAAAGGTCCTGAATAATTCCGTCTCCCTTGCGGTCTTCCGGAAGATATCCAATTCCGTTTTCCATTGCATCCTTTGGCTTGGTAATTTTAACATCGCGTCCGTTTACCTTTACCTTACCGCCAGTTACACGGTCAGCAGCAAAGATAGCACGTACACTTTCACTTCGGCCGGAACCCAAAAGTCCTGTAAAGCCGTTTACCTCACCCTTATTAATAAGGAAGTCAAATGGTTTTACACCCTCGCTTGAGCTAAGGCCTTCTGCCTCGTAAACAACAGTTCCAGCCCCTGTGTATGGGCGCTTGCTGTTCTTAAGGTTAGTCATATCTTCCATATCTTTACCAAGCATGGCAGAGATGAGCTTAACGCGTGGCAGATCACTTATAGTATATTCACCTACAAGTTCACCGTTACGAAGAACGGTAATTTTATCACAAACTTCATAAACCTGTTCAAGGAAGTGAGTAATAAAGATAATACCTACACCACGACTCTTAAGGTCGCGCATAAGTGTAAACAACTCTTCTACTTCTGTTTCATCAAGAGAAGAAGTTGGTTCGTCCAGGATAAGAACCTTACAGTCCATATCAACTGCACGTGCAATAGCAACCATCTGCTGTACTGCAAGCGAACAGGTTCCAAGCTGCTGTGCTGCCTTTGCAGGAATATTCAATTTCTGTAAAAGCTCTGCAGCGGTTTTTTCCTGGGCACGGCGGTTTACAAACTTGTAATTACCGCGTCCTATATACATATTCTCTGCAACCGTAAGGTTAGGACAGAGAGTTATTTCCTGATATACAGTGGCAATACCCATATTCTGGGCATCCTGTGGAGAACGAATAAGAGCTGGACCATCAATTCCGGCAATGTTTATTTCACCGGCGTCCTTTTCATAAACACCAGTAAGAACCTTTACCAGAGTAGATTTACCCGCACCGTTTTCTCCCATGAGCGCATGAATCTCACCCTTTCTAAGTGTAAAATCTACATTCTGCAGAGCCTTTACACCCGGGAATTCCTTGTAGATTCCGCGCATAGATAAAACTACATTTTCTTCCATAAATCATTCCCTAAAAAAAATGGCGTAAAATATGCAGACACACACTTTACGCCATAAAGTCAAACAAAGGAGTATGTCTTAGTCACCAAGACCGTACTTGTCAATATCAGCCTGTGTGATAGTCTTAGCATCAAATCCTTTTTCTTCGTTGATGAATTTCTTTGAAGCAATCTTTCCGCTCTTAATCATGTCTTCGATGATCTGAGCCTGGAATGGAGAACACTGTCCATCATAGTTCCAGTTTCCAGCGAGAAGTTCGCGGAGAGCCCACTTGTTGCAGTCAAAGCCCATTACGATAACTTTTCCGTTTACACCGTGTGTAATACCAGCTTCGTCAAGAGCAGCAACAGCACCCTTAGCCATACCGTCGTTTTCTGCATAGATTACGTTGAAGTCAGCACCAGAGTTGATTACAGATTCAACAATCTTCTTAGCTTCAGCTTCGTCCCATGTAGCTGTCTGCTGAACAACCTTCTTCATTGTTCCCTTAGCAAATTCAGCATCCAAAGCACCTGTACGTCCAATCTGAGCGTCAGATCCCATAGCACCCTGAATATGAACTACTTTGTATTCCTTGAGGTTCTGTGATTTGAGCCAGTTAACAGCTGTTTCACCTTCTTTAGCCATGTCTGATACAACAGCACAAGCATAGAGGTCACTTGAAACATCCATCATACGGTCAAAAAGGAATACTGTAACACCAGCAGCCTTTGCCTTGCGGAGAGTAGAAGCCCAACCAGTAATAGCAGCAGCAGAAACAAAAAGGTAATCTACACCATCGTTAATCATCTGAGAAGCAGCGTCAAGCTGTTCATCATTCTTAAGACTGTAGAAAGTCTTAACTTCATAACCCTTAGCTGCAGTAAATACAGTTTCAAAGTCCTTTACGTTAGCAGCACGATATCCAGACTCTGAAGGTGGGTTGTTTACGATACCAATCTTAATGGTACTAGCTTTTTTTGAAGTCTTCTTTTTAGTAGCTCCAAACAGACATGTTGCACACATAAGAAGTGCAACTGCAACAGTTAAAAACTTTTTCATCTAATTTTCCTCCTGATAGATGTTTTTGTCTTTATGGCTGTATATTAAACCCTGCAAGCGCATTTTTGAATGTATTTATTTAGGAATTTGTGTGCAAATTTTTAAGAATTTGCAATTTTTTTGAGAATTTTTCCGCTTTTTTTTGTGGTTTTGTTTGAAAATTTATTTAAAAAAGTTAATTTTTTTAATACCAAGGCGGGTCGCCAGTGCCTCGTACTGCGCCATTTCTGTGTCGTTTAGAGAGCCGGTCATAAATAAGGAGGGGAAAGCCTTCCCCTCGGCCGCACTGCGTTGCGTCCTACCCCTTCCAGCGGGGACACCCCGCAACGCCCCGTACACTTCTATCGCATGCCTTACAACTCCATCAACAGAGTCTACAACCTTAATATCCGACCCAAGTGCCTGTTGAATTTCTTTTTTAATATTTAAAAAGTGAGTACAGCCAAGAATAACCGCATCGCAGCCGCTGGCACGGAAAAATTCTGCAGCAGGCTTTACAGCATCTAAAATTTCTGCTGTTGTCGCAGTAAACGATTTTCTTTCTATAAAATCTATAAGATGTGCATCGCCGCGGTTTATAAGGGTGCAGTCACTGGCAAAGCTTTTCATAAGTTCGGCGTTGTACGGGTTAGCAACCGTTGCGTCAGTTGCAAGAAGACCAAGCTTTCTTGTTTTAGAAACACCTGCAGCAAGCTTAATTGCGGGAACCGTTCCCACAAACTGCTGGTCGGGTACCTGCCGGCGGAGTTCTTCCAGTGCATTTACACTTATAGTATTGCACGCAAGAACAATAACCGCTGGATCAAACTGTTCTCGGATTTTTTTTACGAGCGGAAGCACACAGCCCACTACTTCTTCGTGAGTTTTTGTACCGTAGGGAAAATTTGAATTATCGGCAATGTACACACAGGAAGCGTCCGGCTTTTTATTCAAAAGCTCCGTCATATAAGGAATGCCGCCTGTTCCGCTGTCTATAAAAACAAAGTCCGTCATAAGCCCTAATCACCAAACAGTGCGTTGAATGCGTCGCGTGCAGCCTTAGCCCCGTCATTGCCGGTTTGTGGTCCCTGAGCCTGTCGAAGGGCCGCTTTCACCCTAAAATAATCACAAAAATTTGCCCTTTCTTTATCTGTCACCATATCTGCAGAGCTTTCGCGGCAGTCATTATGCGCACCGCTTTCGTAAAAATCGCAGGCTTTGCAAACATGTAAATCTGCATGACACAAAGGACATTCGTCGCCGCGAACCGGTTTTTCTATAGAAATTTCTTTTTTACATTTCCAGCAAATCATAGTTGAATGATACACCTTTTAACTATAAAATAAAAGAGTAATGTTTACAGAAAACC
>JAFYDO010000032.1 GCA_017544745.1 Treponema sp.
CACGGAGAGGGTAGTTGTAGCTTGAGTAAAAATATTCAATAGGATTTGGAACATGGTAATTAATCAAATCAAGAACACCACGGTCTACAGCCATTACAGTAAGCTCTGCATTTGAAACAGGCTTTCCGCCCTTTGTTGCTGTAAGAGTTAATGTTGCTGTTTCTCCCGGTTTGTAGGTTGGTTTGTCGCTTTCTACCTTTACAGAGAAGGCTCTTACATAAGGATTTACAAAAAGCGGTGTTACACCAAAGTAGCCCTTTGGCTTGTCCAGATCCGGCTCACCGTATTCGTGGGTAGGTTCTCCGTTTCGTACAGAATAAGAAGAAACTGCTACATAAATTACCGGAACATAATTTGTTGCAATAGGAACCTCAATTACGTTGGCAGGAGAATCAAAATGTCTTATTTCTTCGGTAAAGATACCTTCGCGTTCTACAGTAATCAGATAGTCTCCAGCTGGAAGCGGGCTTTCCATGAGCACCTGTGCTATGTCGCCAGGATTATACTGTGACTGATCCGGTGTAAGATTGATTGCTTCTGAATTATAATTGTTATAGCGGTAAGAAGAACCGCCTGTTACATAAAAGCCGTATTCTGTAACTACAGTGTTTCCGTCTGTATCTGTACCGGTAAGCTTGAGGGTGTACCAGCCGGAATTAACAGGAGTAATATCAAACTTTCCCTTCTGTTTAATTTCTATACTACCGGTTGCTTCTTCCACATCCTGTCGTTCATAGCGGGTGTAAAGTGTGTTGTCTACGCTCTGTTCATGAACCATTGTCCATTCTTCGCGTGTGAGCGTATAGTTTACCGAAGCCGCTTTTTTAGCCGCATTACTCAAAAGCTCTCCGTTTACATCTGTAAGAATATAGTCAAATTCAAGCTTGTTGTCTTTTTTAGCAAAACCACCGCCAGATCTGTTGCTCTTTAAGCCCACATAGAATTTTGCAGGATGAACAATCGTCTCGCTCTGTGTAGAAATGCGCTGGTTAGAAACATCGGTTACTGCTGCTTCTACACGATACTGGTATGCGGCACCGTCTGTAATCTTTTCTGAATTACAGGTAAGGTTTGCTTTTCCATCGGCACTAAGCTTTCCGTCTGCTTCTGAATAATAACTGCGGTAGGAATAAAGGTCCGGACCAAAGGAATAACCCTTAGTTTCCGGGGTTTCAAAGGACATGTTAAGAGCCTGCTTGTACCAGGTACTTTCGTAGCTTGCTCCGCTCAAAGCACCTCCTGCAAGATATTCTGCAAAAAGCTCTGCGGTAAGAGTGTCTCCGCTGTAGTAGGTTACTTGTGGAATTGTGATTGAAGCAGTTGTTTTTACACGTTCAAATTCTGCAATCTTAAAATATACAGATTCGTAATCGTATTCATCCTTTGCATCGGCACGGCGGTAACGGATTGTATAAGTTCCAGGCTCCTGGTCATCAGGAATTTTAAAGGAACCATAGAAGCCTCCGCTTTCTGACAGAGTGCCGTTTATAGGATCTGCAATTGGCTGTCCCTTCCACCAGCCCTCCTGAGGGGTAATGGTATAGTCGCCCTTATGAACAATGAGGCTTCCCAAAACCTGGTCTCTGTCTATACCGCGGAAGGTAACTGTTTCTCCAGGTCGGTATACACCACGGTCAACAAACATAAAGGTTCGCTGTATTGGCTTTCGTGCTGACTGGCGGTTAGAGGTTGTAACACCGTCCCTCCAGGAATTGTGTGATGTAGGAACAAAAACAGCCTTGTCGTCGCCCTTACTTACATAAACACAGATATTGTCGTTGTAATTATATTTGTAGCTTTCGTTGCGTTCATAGGCCTGAATCTGTTCTTCGGTGTAATTAATTACAGCAAGTCCGTTTGCATCTGTTTTGCCCTGGGCAATCATATGGTTAAGCGGGTTGTCCGTAAATTCGTTTATATCATGAAGAATATATACATCAGCATTATCCACCGGCTTGTCTGTAGAAAGACTGTGTACCATTACAACTGCACGGTTGATACCCATACGTGTTGTAATTCCAAGGTCGGTTACCTGAACTGTGAGTATATTTTTATCGTTCTTTTCTACAAGCTCGTCATAATAGTTTACGGTTGTGTATAAGGTAGAAGCGTCAAAGCGTACAAAGCCGTAGCCGTTGGTAAGGTAATCATCAAGATTAATTTCTTCAAACTGGCGCTTGTTTTTTACGCCATTAAAAATCATGGTTTTGCCGTCTGTAATACCCTGTTCCTTTGTGTAAAGAGGATTAAGAACCTCGCTTACCTTGTAGAAGGAGCCTGCATTAATATTCTGATGCTCATAAATAAGTTTGTGCGGGAACTGGGCTTCCATCATCTTTGCACCGTAGTCAAGATATTTTGCATAGGCTTTAACCGGGCGAGTGCGGAATTCCGAATAATAATTATATGCACCATCGCTGTAAATCTGGCCGTAAATATCTTTAAAACCTTTCATAAAATAAAGGCGGTAGGCTGTGTCCATTTCTAGCGGCAAACTGTGAATGGTAAGGTAGCAGCCGCTTATAATAACGTTGTCGGCAGTAAGCGGCAGAACAGTTCCGTCCATTGTGCGAACCTGAACATACTCTAAAACTGTCTGCATATCTACAGTCTGTGTAAGTCTTACTCTAAGAGGGTTGCCTGTCTTTCCGCTTGAATAGTCTGCATATTCCGGGATATTTACATAATGGAAAGGCTGCAGGGTTTTGTAAGTAAACTTTCTAGTGTCATCTGCAGATTTTACAGTGATGATTGCGTTGTGCGGAACCTCTGCAGTAATTGTTACTACAAAAGAGTTTGTCTTATTTGTCTGAACATCGCATTCCGGTTCGTTTTTCCACCAGCTAAAGCTTTTATTTGTAAAATCACCTTCTACCATAAAATCCTGGCGTGCAAGCTGCTGGCTTCCAATAAAAAGTTCAAGTCTTTCTGCAAGTGAATCTGCTGTAAGAAGATAGTTAGTGCGTACAAACACGCGGTTTTCGTAAGGAGGAAGGGCACCTGTTGTATTGTCATAGGCACAGTCTTTTTCCTTTATATAACCGCCGTAAATATTTTTTATTTGAACAGGCTCGGCTTTGGTTTTAAAAGTTGTTTCGCCTGTGATTTTGTCTCCATAAATAGAAGTAAGGTCCGGCTTTACTTTGATTGTATAAATTGTTGCAGGATCAGCGGCTTCTTCGGCCTCAAAGCTTATGTGCTGGGTTCCGTACCAGTGGTAGCTTCCCTTGAGCTGGGGTTCAATACTCAAAATCTCTGCTGCAGCTTCTGCAGTATCAAGACTTGTGAGCGAACGGACAGGAACAGAAAAAATTACATAAAAGCTTGGGTTTTCTGCTTCCGAAACTACACTTGTTTTTGGACCCCAGTCTTCTACAGTCAAAGGTCTGTCCGAATAATCTTCATCTTTTTGCGAAGCAGCCTTTTTTGTTTCCGGCAGCTTAATCCGTTTTTTTTCAGAAGAATAAGAGGTCAGATAATCACTAAGCTTTCTGAGTCCCGGAATAACCTGGGTTGTAGGCTTGGAACTCTTTTTACTCTTTGAAGCGGTTCCTTTAGAAGAATCGGCATTTGCTTCTTCCTGCTGTTCAGGAGATTCCGTAGCATAATCAGGCTTAAAAAAATTGGTCATAGAATCAAAGGACGCAACATCGTTTTCCAGCGTCATTACAACCGGGGTACGTGTTTTTGCAATGCTTACCTTTGAGCTTAAACCCGTGCCTTGCTGGGCCGAATTATTTTTTGCACCCTTACAGCCAGCAAGCGTAAAGATAAATAAAGCGGTAAGCAGACCTGCTGCCCTGTGTAGATTTTTCATAGTGAATCTCCTGTTGAATTGACTTTATTTTTTAGCAGTCCATTTTAAAACTGCAATTGCATATTTCATCTGATTTTCAGGCATGAATACATAGTATTTTTTTTCTGTTGTGGCAATTGTCAAAACAGTTGAAGTTGCAGAAGAAATGCCGGTTATTGCTTCCAAAGGAATTTCTACATTCTCCTGTACAGAAAATATAACAACCCTCTGATTGGTTACAACAAGGTTTCCTTCGTTTCCCTTCTGATTTGTTTCTGTTGCAAAATTAAGCTTTTCGTTTTCGTTGAGCTCCAGCCGCAGAAAGTGCACCATTGGCATTTTAGAATCGTCCGTAAGCGGCAGCTTATATTTGTTTGTATCTACATAAGGATTTTCGTAAGTAGTTTTTCCCTTTGCACGCAGGTTTACCCAGATTATAAGGAACAGCATAAAGAGGAAAAACAAAATAGGGTAGATTGCCTTACTGCCACCTTTACCCTGAGATTTTTTTACATTCTGAGGAAGTCGCTCTGTATCCTGCAGCTTTGGTTCCTTTGATTTACCGCCGCTGCTTTTTCCACCCTTAGAGCTGCCCGAACCACCGGACCCCGAATCAAAGGCAGTATAGCCGGAGTTAGAACCAAAAGGAAGCGAGATTCCTCCGGCGTTGATTGAAGGTCTTACAAAAAGTACAAAGGCAATGAGTCCTGCATAAAAGGTTGTAAGAGAAAGGGTAAGAATGATTTTTGTTTTCTTTTTCCAGCCGGTGTAATAAATCATCAAAACAATTCCCAGCGGGATACACAAAATAGAAACAAAACAGGCAATAGTGATAATTGAAAAAAGTCTACTTTTTGTCATAGGGACTCCGTATATAATCATTATAACATATATTTAAAAAAAATGTTGACATACCCCGATAATCGTAGTATGATAAATATAGTACGACAGACGTAGTACGTTTATCGGGGTAAAGAAAGCAATATAAACCGGCTGTGTAAATTAATTTGAAAAGACGAAGCCCGGAGCAGACAAGGGCCTACGACAGGTTTCTTCAGCTGGCGGAGGTCCTTGTCAGCGGGAGGGCGAAGTCTTTTCTAACAATATAGACTTAGGAGGTGCAATAATGATTTCAATCAGTAGTGATGTCATTCGCGGTTACAACGACACGATGATTCTCTGCCTGCTAAAGAAATCGCCTTCCTACGGGTATGAAATATCCAAAAGCATAAAGGCTTTGACGTCGGAAAAATACATTATAAAAGAAACGACGCTCTATTCTGCCTTTACGCGAATGGAAGAAAACGGGTACGTGGAATCATATTCGCAGGAAGCCGAAAACGGCAAGCGCAGAACCTATTACCGCATAACCGACAAGGGAAAAGCGTATTATGATGAAAAATGTGATGAATGGAAGCTTACCAAGGAAGTGGTAGAAAAATTTATAAGCCAGAATGAGGAGGCAGCAAATGGAAACAATTAAAAATTATCTGGAATCAATGTTCAGGAATCTTCCTAACACCAGCGAAGTTATAAAAGCAAAGAATGAGCTTTTGCAGATGATGGAAGACAAGTACACAGAGCTTCGTCGCGAAGGAAAAACAGAAAACGAAGCAGTTGCAAAGGTAATTGCAGAATTCGGTAACCTTGACGAAGTAGCAGCATCGCTTGGAATCAAAGAAGTAATCGGCGAAAAGAAAGAACGCGAGCGCCGCAATGTAACAATGGAAGAAATTAAGGAATATATTACAGACAGAATCGGTTCCATTTTATACAGGGCTATTGGTGTAGCTTTATTCATCCTGTGTCCGGTGCCTACAATTATTCTTGGCGATATTGTAAAGGTAGAATGGCTTGGTCCTGTTCTGCTTTTTGTATTCATTGCAGTTGGTATTGCACTTTGCATTATGGGCGGCAACAGAATGGAACAGTGGCGCTTCTTAAAATATGAGCCTTGTTCAATCAGTCCAGCAACCGCAGATTATGTTGTAGCAGAAAAAAGAAAGTTTCAGTCTGCATATACAGCACTTTTCTGTACAGGTATTGCTCTTTGTGTATGCTGCGCAATTCCTGCAATCATAATTGACGCACGTAATTTTATTTCCGAAGAATGGGGCGGAGTATTTGTTCTTGCTTTTGTAGCAGCAGGCGTTGCAATGATGATTTACAGCGGCCATCGCTATAAGATGTATCAGAAGCTTATTGCACTTAATTCTAAAGAAACAATCGGCGGTTCTTATGTTCAGTCAAAGGATAAGGAGCCTGTATATACCAACAACACTGTAAGAGTTATAATGTCTGTATACTGGCCAACAGTTACCTGTATTTATCTTTGTATAAGCTTCCTTACCTTCCAGTGGGGCATTACATGGATTCTCTGGCCAATCGCCGGTGTTGTAAGAAGACTTATTGACAGCATCTACGGAGGTGAACAATGAACAAAAGAATCTTTCTTATAATTATTTCCTGTGTAACTATTGCGTGTATTATAATCGGTGCCTGCATTCACTTAAGATTTTCATGGCCAGCCTTTTCTTCTGTACGCAGATCTGTATCAAAGGCTGTAGAAAAGAGCTTTGAAGGTGTAGATGATTATGACGATTATGACTTTGTACCGGAGACCCGCACCTTTGAAACTGATTTGCAGGTGTTTGACTCTATCAAAATTGATGCAAAGGTTATGGGTGTTTCTGTTGAGCGCGGAAACCGTTTTGGAATCTCCGGTACCTATGCAAGGGAAGCACTTAAGCCATCGTTTTCGGTTTCTGGGGCAACACTTAAAATTACCCAGCCGAACAACAAAATAAAACTTGTTACAAACGGTAACTGCAAGATTGTAATTACAATTCCTTATGGAATCAAACTTGAGTCTGTAGACATAAACGTTGATGTAGGCGCTGTTGCACTTAAGGGAATAGACCTTGAGGATGCTCAGATTAATACCGATGTAGGTGCTATTGCAGTTGAGAATGTTGAATTCCGTGAGCTCAGAGCTAATTCGGATGTAGGTGCTGTAAGTGTAGAGCTTGCACAACCTATAAGCGAATATAATATTGATGCCAGGTCCGATGTTGGAGCAATTCAGGTTAATGGTTCAAACGCAAAGCGCAAGTTCAGCCAGACCGGAAGCACCAACAAGGGAGTTAAGATTAAAACCGACGTTGGCGGAATAGATATTAAATAGGAGAAACCCATGCCCGAGTATAAAACTGCATCTGCAAATATTATCATGAGTGATTATCCGGACCCGGATGTAATTCGTGTAGATGACTGCTATTACATGGCAAGTACGACAATGCATTTTATGCCGGGTTGCGTAATTCTTCGTTCTTACAATCTTGTAGACTGGGAGTTTGCTTCTTATGTTTACGATGAACTTGAACCCACAGAACGCCAGACCCTTAAAGATAACCGCGGAGTTTACGGCAAGGGCATGTGGGCTGCCTCCCTTAATTATCATGAGGGAAAATTCTATGTTAGCTTTGTTGCAAACGATACCCAGAAAACCTATCTTTATACCGCAGACAAAATAGAAGGCCCCTGGACTAAATCAAATATCCAGGGCTTTTATCATGATATGTCACTTTTCTGGGATGATGACGGACGCGTTTATACTGTATGCGGCAACACCGAGATTCATCTTATAGAGCTTAAGCCCGATTTAAGCGGTCCCAAAGAGGGTGGTATAAACAAAATCATAATTCAGAGCGACAGGGAAAAATGTGCCCTTGGTTACGAAGGAAGTCATCTTTATAAAATAAACGGCCGCTACTACAACTTTATGATTTATATTCCAAAGGGCAGAATGCGTACAGAGGTTTGCTATATGGCAGATTCTCTGGAAGGTCCATGGACAGGTGGAGACGTTTTATGTTGTGACCTTGGGGGCTGGAACAGCGGTGTTGCTCAGGGTGGAATTGTCCAGGATAAAGAAGGCAAATGGTTTGGTATTCTTTTCCAAGACCACGGAGCTTTGGGACGCATTCCTGTTCTGGTTCCTGTAAGCTTTGCTGCAGACGGCATGCCTGTTTTTGAAAAAATGGAAAATGGCGTTACTGTTTTGGACAACAAGCCTGG
>JAFYDO010000033.1 GCA_017544745.1 Treponema sp.
CCTTGCAGCAGCTTGATTGAAGTCATGGCATTTAAGTACTCGTCACCATTTACGCCAAACACATAAGTTGCAAAACGGTTGGAACCATATTCCATGGCAGCCATGCCCGAAACCTGAGAGAAGAATGTATCTATCTGCTTTTGTACCGAAAGAGTCTGGATAATTTCGTCATAAGGAACAACTGTTGAGATTCTTGTAAGCTCACCGGTAACAGGAGTTTCATCTCCAAAAAGGCTCAACTGGCTGTTGCTTTTGGGACGAATCATAAGATCGCCCGTAAAGCTTGAAATGTAGTTTTCCTGAACTCCCTGCTCGGTGCTGTCAAAAAGTGCATTTGCTGTACAAAAAAGACATACAGCAAAGGACACAAAAAGAATGATTACAAAGGAACTGCGACGAGAAATAACGTTTTTATAGGCAAGCTTTAGAATCATCCTATAAACGGGTTTTACTTACCAGCCTTCCATGCATCAGAAATGAGTTTATTGGAATCTGGATCTGCTTTTATGTTTGCAATTGCATTTTTACAGAATGCTGCAAATACAAAAATAAAGAATGCCGCAAAGACAACTATTATAAATTTCTTGGTACGGCCGCGAGCTTCCGGAATTACAAACGGTTCATCATGAAGTGTAAGGAAGCCGTCAAAGTTTTCTGTAAAGTCCTGAAGGTCAACATTAAGGTTCTGAACTTCCTGGATTGCAGAAGTATCACCGGTTGTTGTTGTTCTGGCTTTTTCCAAAGCAGTTGTTGTATTCTGCAGCAAAGTCTGGAAAAGCGGTTCATAATAAGTTACAAGGTTTTTCTCTACGTCTGCAATAATGCTTTTTACAAGTGCTGTTGACTGCGGAATATTTTCGATTGGAACAACAAGAACTATATCAAATTCGTTTCCAAGTCTTGATTCATTAATCTGGAATTTTCTTTCTTTAATGAGCCCCTGAACAAAGCTGTTGAATTCATAAGCACTCATTTCTGTTTCAGAAGTAGCAAAGACGTTGTTTTTCTTAAGCTGTTCTACAAGGAACGGAAGTCTCTGTGAATTATATGAAGCAAGATACAAAGGTGTTACCCTTGAACCGTCAGGAAGCTTGGAAGAAATTGAAACTGGAATTGACTTTACACTTACTGTATAAGCAACCTGAGCAGTCTGAGGATTTGCTTTTTTGAATACCATTGGTACTACAAAAAGATACAACCCTGCAAGTACAGCAACAATGAGGGTTCCAAAAATGATAAGCTTTCTATGACGGATTAAAACCGCAAAAAGGTCAAGAAGACTGATTTCGTCTTCCTGAGCGTCGTTGTTTACATTCTGTTCGATTTCTGTGTTCATAATGGGTTATTTTAACATATTTTGGACAGGAATTCTATAGTACAAAGAAGTCTAAAATAATTGATTACATAGAAAAAAAATAGCGCGAGGGAGGGGAACGGGAGCTATTTTTTTTCTATTGGATCCAGTTTTTATCTACCTTGCTCTGTGTAGTTCTTAGAAATCCAGTCTTTATAGGAACCATTCAAAATGTTGTTAACCCATTGTGGATGACCAATATACCAGCGCACAGTCTCTGCAAGGCCTTCTTCAAAGGTCATTTTGCGTTCCCAACCAAGCTGGGTCTTGATTTTGGTACAGTCAATGGCGTAGCGCTTGTCGTGGCCGGGGCGGTCCTTTACGTAGGTGATTGTTTTTTCTACATCTGCGGGATCCTTACCTGTAGCTGCAGCGGTAAGTTCAATTACCTTATGAAGCAGCTTGATGTTCTGCCATTCGTTTTCGCCACCAATGTTGTATTTTTCGCCGGTAATGCCCTTGTTTACAATGAGCCATACTGCGCGGTTGTGGTCTTCTACATAAATCCAGTCGCGGATATTATCGCCCTTACCGTAAACAGGAAGATTCTTTCCGTCGCGGATGTTGCTTATCATAAGCGGGAGCAATTTTTCCGGGAACTGATATGGTCCGTAGTTATTTGTACAGTTACTGAGTGTAATTGGAAGTCCGTAGGTGTGGAAATATGCCATTACTACGTGGTCAGAGCTTGCCTTGCTTGAAGAATACGGGCTGCGTGGATCATACGGAGTGTCTTCGCGGAAGTAGCCTGTCGGGCCAAGAGAGCCGTAAACTTCGTCGGTTGAGATGTGATGGAAAAGAACGTCGTCGCGGAGTGAACCGTCTTCTTTTTTCCAGTAGTTACGGGCAACATCCAAAAGTGTAAAGGTTCCCATAACGTTGGTTTTCATAAATGCTTCGGGACCAAGAATAGA
>JAFYDO010000034.1 GCA_017544745.1 Treponema sp.
GCACGTCAGGCTGAAGAAGCACGTCAGGCTGAAGAAGCACGCAAAGCTGAAGAAGCACGTCAGGCTGAAGAAGCTCGTAAGGCTGAAGAAGCACGCAAAGCAGAAGATGTTGCTGTTGAACCAGAAGAAGTTCGTGATAAAGGCCCTGTTACTGATCCTGCCGCAATTGCTTTTGCTGCAATTACTCCAAGTCTTTCTGGACCTGCACAGTCAAAGACCTTTACCGAAGATGACTTTGATACATCAACACCAAAGATTGATTTTACCTGGAAAAAGGTTGACGGTGCAAAGAGTTATAAATTTGTAATTAAGAATTCAAGTGGTAAAGTGCTTATAAGTAAGACTGTTAATACAAATAAATATACATTATCTTCAAATAATCTTAGTCTTGTTGGAGATAATGATGAATATACCTGGTCTGTAGAAGCAATTGGTACAATCAATAAGCAGCAGGTTTATACACAGGCCGCAGAACGCACCTTTAAGGTTCAGATGGAGGATGCAGATACTCCAGAACTGAACCTTGATAATCTTGTGTTAGACTAAACTAACGCTGGCAGGAGCCTGTATGAATCTTTTCATAGGTTTCCTGTCCGACAAGAATTCTTACAAGTTCCATTGCAAACTGTTCACTTGCTCCTGGTCCTCGTCCTGTAACAAGATTTCCATCGGTTATAAAAACCTGGTCTGAATAGTCGCCCTGATATTCAGGCTTTGCATTATCCTGCATTCCAGGATAACAGGTCCATTTTTTGTTTATAAGAATATTTGTTTTTCCAAGAACTACTGCAGGAGATGCACAAAGTGCTGCAACAAGCTTTCCATTTTGATTGCATTTTTCAAGATATGCCAGAAGCTGTTCATTCTGAGAAAGATTTTGTGCACCAAGTCCGCCACCAGGACATACAACACAATCAGGAAGTTCATCAGAATACTCTTTAAGAAAAGCGTCCAGGGTTGTATCCATAATCATAGGGACTTTGTGAGAACTGGTAACAATCATAGTTGCATTAAAAGGTGTTCCTTTTACACCAACCGTAATTACTTCAATTCCAGCTCTGCGCATATAATCTACAGGGCTAAGAGCCTCAATATCTTCAAATCCATCTGCAAAAAAAACTGCTGCTTTCATAATTTACCTCTTTTATTACTATATAATTTTACTTAAAAATATGCTATAATTAAAAATATGAACGAGGATGATTTTTCTACCGATTTTTCTGCAATTGTACGTGCAGATCTAAAGGACTCTTTTGATGAACAGGACAATAAACTGCGTCCGGTCCTTCTTAAGGATTTTCTTGGACAGGAGAGCGTAAAGAAAAATCTTTCAACCTTTATAGAAGCTGCAAAGCTCCGTGAAGAACCGCTGGATCATCTTTTGCTTATTGGACCTCCGGGCTTAGGTAAAACAACTCTTGCTCAGATTACAGCTCACGAACTTGGTGTAGATTTTAAAGTAACTTCTGCTCCCGCTCTTGATAAACCAAAAGATCTTGCAGGAATTCTCAGTACAATTACCCCTCGTACAGTTTTCTTTATAGATGAAATACACCGCCTTAAGCCTGCCATCGAAGAAATGCTTTATATTGCAATGGAAGATTTTGAGTTGGACTGGATTATAGGCCAGGGTGCCGCTGCAAGAACCGTACGCATTCCTATTCCTCCATTTACACTGGTTGGTGCAACAACAAAAGCAGGGTCTGTTTCGAGCCCGCTTCGTTCCCGCTTTGGTTTTATTCCGCGGTTTGAATTTTATTCGCAGAGTGAACTTGCTTCAATTATAAAACGCTCGGCTGGAATCCTGGAAATTGGAATAGAAGAGGATGCGGCCATGCTGCTTGCACAATGCTGTCGAGGAACCCCTCGTGTTGCAAACAGAGTACTCCGCAGAATGAGAGACTTTGCTCAGGTTGCAGGAAGCCAGGTAATTACTGTTGATATAGTTGATGATGGATTACGCCGTCTGGAAATTGATGAAATTGGTCTTGAAAAATACGATAGAGAAATTCTTCGTTCAATAATAGAAAACTTTGGCGGTGGACCGGTTGGAGCAGAAACCCTTGCAATTTCAATCGGCGAAAGTATGGATACCCTTGAAGATTACTACGAACCATATCTCATTCAATGTGGTTTGCTTCAGAGAACTCCGCGTGGTCGCATGGTAACCGAAAAAGCATACACACATCTAGGTCTTACACACGCTGCAGATTCAAAAGATGGTGGTGCCCAGGGGAGCCTTTTTTAATATGCCTATAAACGATTTTTTATCCAGCAACAATCTTCGTCTGGACCAGCAGCTTAAATTTACCGCCGAAATTGACAAAATGACAGGTGTCCTTCGCCGTACACTGCTTGTTGATGGCAGTCGTCGCGAAAATGATGCCGAACATTCCTGGCACATTGCAGTTATGACTTTGCTTTTTAAGGAATATTGCGTGGTTCCTGTTGATGTAGAACGCGCTGCAAAAATGTGTCTTGTTCACGATTTGATAGAGATTTATGCAGGCGATACCTTTGCTTACGATCCGATTGGAAATAAGGATAAAGCAGAACGTGAAGCCGCTGCTGCTGACAAGCTTTTTGCTCAGCTGCCACAAGA
>JAFYDO010000223.1 GCA_017544745.1 Treponema sp.
CTGTCTGAATTAGCAGGATTTTTTATAAAGCCCGCAAGCTGTTCTATGAGGCGCTGCTTGTTGTAGGGAGTTTCAATTTCGCCAAGATACAGCCGCATGAGTTCAAAAAATTTTGAATCGCTAAGAGAAGAGATACATTCCTTCCAGACTTCTACCGTGGTAACGCTTTTACTCACAGCTCTTCTCCTTCGCCGTATCTTACAATTCTATAGGAATAGCCCTGCTCTGCAAGAAACTTCTGACGGTTTGAACCGAATTCTTCTTCTACTGTGTTGCGTGTAATCAAAGTGAAAAAGTGCGACACGCGTTCTTTTGGACGCAATATTCTTCCAAGTCTCTGAGCTTCTTCCTGACGGCTGCCAAAGGTTCCGCTAACCTGAATTGCCATGGATGCATCGGGCAGGTCTATTGCAAAGTTTGCAACCTTGGAAACTACAAGCACGCTAATTTTTCCCTGGCGGAATTCTCCATAGATTCTGTCGCGTTCTGCTGTAGGAGTTTTTCCTGTAATGATTGGCGCTTTGAGCATTTTTGCAATTTCATCAAGCTGGTCTAAGTACTGCCCTATTATAAGTATTTTGTCATCCTTGTATTTTTGGATAAGCTCTTTTACCACAACAAGCTTATCCGGATTTTGACTTGCAATTTTATGTTTTTCGCGCGCCCCTGCAACTGCATATTCAATTTCGCGGGCAGCAGGAAGATCTATGCGCACCTCTACACATTCTGCACTTGCAATCCAGTTGTCTCGCTCAAGCTCTTTCCACGGAACATCATAACGCTTTGGTCCAACCAGACTGAACACATAACCTTCGCAACCGTCTTCTCGCACAAGCGTTGCTGTAAGTCCAACACGTCGCACTGCCTGAAGTTCTGCAACAACACGGAACACCGGTGCCGGCAACATATGAACCTCATCATAAATAATGAGTCCCCAGGCACGCTGATGAAACAATGAGAAATGTGGAAACGGTCCTTCTTTATCAGGCCTCCAGGTAAGCACCTGATACGTTGCAACTGTAACAGGTTTTATTTCTTTATTTTCGCCGGTGTACTCTGCAATCTGATCTGCCGTTAAATTTGTTTTATCCAACAGTTCGTCTATCCACTGATGAACCGCACTTATATTTGTAGTGATTATGAGCGTACTTGTCTTGAGCATGTCCATAATCTGCATGCCGACTATAGTCTTGCCCGAACCGCACGGAAGAACTATTGTTCCAAAGCCGGTGCCGGGGCCTTTGTCACCAACCAATGCCTTTGCTGCCCCTGTCTGATATTCACGGATTGTAAGAGGCTGTCCACCAGCAGTTGCCTTTCTTAAACTGATGTCGAGCGGTTCGCCGTCTGAAAGAGCAACCTCGTCTTTAACTGGCCAGCCTGCCTCTAAAAGCAGCTGCTTTATTGTTCCACGGTCGGTGAGTTTGATGAGGTAGGAAAATTTCTTAGCGAGCCCTTCGACTGGCTCAGGGTCCACGCTGGACAGATACTTTTTTACCGCCCCATTTGCGCCAATTTCTTTATAAATAGCTTCGGTGGCAGCAACAAGAAGAAGATCTTCTCCTTCCTGACACGGTTCAAGCGTAATTTTTCCAAACCGGCCGCTAACCTCTTTTATCCAGGCAGGAATAGCCTTTGGCACTTCATAGCGCGCATATTTTTGGAGAACCCCAACCGCATCATCTGCAGTAAACCCTGCGCTTGCGGCATTCCAAAGCGAAAGAGGTGTAAGTTTATATGTATGTAAATGCTCCGGCGACTTTTCCAGCTCCGCAAACGGAATAAGCGCATTACGGCACTCGTCAGCCAGTGGAGCATGCACGTCCAGTAAAAGAGACCTGTCGCCTTGTACAATCAATGGATTTTCGTAATTCATCGTAACAGTCAATTATAACAAAAATCACAAGTATTCACAATGAAAATGGAAAATAAAAAAGCCGTACATTTTCATGTACGGCTTTGTGAAGAGATTGCCGGGTCAAGCCCGACAATGACAACTAGTCGCTTTCTTCGTGTTCGAAGCTTGGCTCTTCGGCGGCGTTGGCTGCTTCGGCTTCTTCTTCGAGACGGCGGCGTTCGAGAATCTCGTTCATCTGAACGTCAAGGTCGGTAGCAGAATCGTCAAAGAGCTTGATGTCTTTGTAATTCTTAATACCTGTACCGGCAGGAATCATGTGACCAATTGCAACGTTTTCCTTAATACC
>JAFYDO010000224.1 GCA_017544745.1 Treponema sp.
AATCTTCGATTCCCGGTGTTGCAAAATGTCTTATTAAAAAGCCCTTTTCCTTTACGCGTTTATAAAGCTCTTCGCCCCCGATTGACGGATGACGCGCAAACAAAAAGTTTGTCTTGCTTTCTAATACATAAAAACCACGAGACTTTAAAAAGTTATAGAATTTATCGCGTTCTTCGGCTACCTTGCGGGCACAGTCTGCATAGTACGCAGGATTTTCGCAAGCAACACAGCCTGCAACCTGAGCCACCGCATCAAGCGGAAAGTGATTTACGCTGTTTTTTACTGTGGTAATTGTATTTATAAGCTGGGGCGAAGCAACAACATAGCCAAGACGCATACCTGCAGCACAAAGACTCTTGGAAAAAGTACGTACAATAAGCAGGTTAGAAAATTCCTTAAGCAGCGGGATGCAAGACTCTCCGCCAAAGTCTACGTATGCTTCGTCCACAATAAAGATTTTGTCGGGATTGGCACGCAGCAGCATCTGTCTAACCTGCTCACGGGTCAAGCCAAGACTTGTAGGTGCATTAGGATTTGCAAAAATAAGTCCACCGCCGTTGTTCTTTACACGCTTAAGCATTTCGTCTGTATCCAGTGTCCAGTCATCCTTGAGCGGCACCTGGTCCATAGGAATATTATAAAAGCCTGCGTAAACAGGATAAAAGCTGTAGGTAAACTGAGGCATTACAAATTTTTTACCGCTGTCAAAAAAAGCATAAAACACAAAGGAAAGAACCTCGTCGCTGCCGTTTCCGCTGTAAATCATATCCGGAGTTACTGTAAAAGGAATGCGGTCGCGTTCGTCTGGAGAAACTGTTCCGTCTGCAGCTGTATGAGCACGACAAAGCACACCGCCTGTTTTATTAATCATATCTGCAATTTTGGCATGCAGTTCGTTAGAATCCGGATCTGGATACAAAGCAAGCTTCTGCGGCTGAGTGTTTACAAAGTCAGTCACAGCCTTTATTACGGCCGGACTAGGCGCATAAGGATTTTCATTTGCATTGAGCTTAACATAAACCCTGTCCTTAGGCTGTTCGCCCGGAACATAAGGATTCAAGCCCTTCATTCTTTCTGAAGTAATCATAAGATGATTTTACTAATTTACACTTTTTTTTTCTATCATTTTTCAATTTTTTGGTGTACAATAATTGTATGGCCACATCCGCAAATTTAAGCTCTATAATCCGGTATTATGCCGAAAAACAAAAGTCTCCTTTTATTGACCAGCGTGAATTCTGTACCTGGATAAAAAAGTATGCAGAACATCATGTAGAAGAACAGGCAGAGCTGGTAAAATACCTGGGAGACCCAACCGGAACCGTTACTGCAGAGCTTGCGGGCCTTGAACAAAAACATCTTGCTGCTGTAATTCCAAACGGCAACAAAAAGATGATTATTTCCATTGCTTATTTTTCTGTAAAATATACTGCTGTTTACAAAGAGCTTATTAAAAACGAATCAATTCCGTATCCGGTAGAAACAGATCTTCCAAAAAAGTTTCCATCAACAATTCTGGAACGAAAAGCGGCACAGGAATACTTTATTCAGAATATGAACGAAGAGCCTTCCAAATCGCAGAATCTGTATGTGGTTGTTTTTCCGCGTGACCTGCCGGCATTGCTTTTACCTGCCTGCGTTCCAATCAAGATTCTGGTAGAATCGTCACAGATGAAGATTCGCAAGGTACTCAAGAAGGAAGAGTATCACGATTACTTTTTGAAAAAGCTTCGTTCTGCAAATCCGTCTAAAGAAATCTCTGTTAAGAATTTCTATTCCGCTTTTGTAGACAAGGATTATAACGGCTATATTGATGTAACCGACGGCGACCAGTATTATCTTTGGAACCAGTTGTGTTATTTTGTTCGCCAGGATTTTGAAAAGATTCAGGATCGCACTGCCGATGATACAAGCTTGCTTCAGGCAATTTCTATTTCGGAGATTCACAGCTCTTATCTCAAAGAAAAATTCCAGACAGACAGAAAACGCGAAGAAGCTTTAAAAGAACTGCAGTCAAATCTTGCAAATCCGCCTTACTTTTTTTCTACACCGCAGATTCTTAAATTTCAGGATAAACACGGAAAGCTTTTGTTTGGTCAGTATTCCGAAGAAGATCTTAAGGATACCCTGCTCAAACTGTCTACCGAAAGCGAAGACAACACCCTTCCAAAGCTTGTGGTATTTAAGGTTGCTTCGGGCACACGCTATTACATTTACAAAAACAAGGTAATTTCGCTCATTGTGCGTCTTTGTAACGAAGCCCACGATACTATAAAAGAAATGCTGGTAAACCAGTGGTATGAGTCTTTGCTTGAATATACCAAGCTTCCCGAAATGACAAATAAAGACAAGTTTGAAAAGAAGCTGGAGCTTCTGGTAGAAGATAATTCGCCTGTGCTTTATGCCCTGCTTACTGCAAACTTTATTACCCTGCTCTCTGCCGAAAAAAATCTGGACGACTCACTCAGTACCTTCCAGCTTTTTGCAGACGGAAAGCTTTTGCCTTACAGCCATCTGCTCATGCTGCGCAGCGAAGACATTCTTGCAGAAGCCAAAATGAGGCTTCCGTTTATATATACAATTCCGCTCATTTCGTGGATTATCGGACTTTTCCGTTCGCGAAAAATTGAAAAACAGAAGCGTGAAGCAAAGGAAAAACAGCTGCACGAAGAAGTTGATCCTATGTCGGTTCTTGATAACGAAGAAGGCGGAACAAAAACCAAAAAGAGCCGTCACGAAGCACTTGCCGATAAAGCCAAGGAGCTTGCAGCAGAATTTATTCCGGAAGGCTCTACTGTTGACCGCGAATTAAACTTCCTTGCAAAACAGTGGAACCGCATGATTTCAAAAGAAGCCTACAACAATCTTACCGAAGATGTTAACTCGCTTATACGCGATTATACACGTCGTGTCTGCAATACTCTTACCGCTCAATCCTTTACAAAAGAGCGCATAGAAAACCTTGCAGATGCCCTTGTACGTACACCAAACATGCAGAAGATTCAGGACCAGAAGGCCCTTACAGAATACGTTCAGTTGTACATGATAAGGCTTGTAAGCAACTCACCAAAGAAAAATTAGGCCAAATTCCGCATTTTTTTCACTTTTTTTCATTTTTTTTCTCAAATTTTTGTAATAAGTCCCATTTTTTAGCAATACTATATATGTCAGGAATTGTGATATTCCTGTGTGCTCCGGCCGGGCGCGAAATTCTATTTATGTGGGGTTGTTATGAATCAGCTCAATTCAATTATTTTAGAGGGAAATGTTGTCAAAAAGGCAGTTCTGTCTAAGCCGACAGCAGGGTTTGTTGTATGTAAGTTTCCGCTTGCAGTTAATCGCAAAACAAAGTCTCCGGATGGTGAACAGCACGAAGAGGTTTCGTACTTTGATATTGAAACTTATGGAGAAATGGCCGAAAAATGTTCAAAGTATTGCGACAAGGGTCAGGGAGTTCGTGTAGTAGGAAGACTCAAGCAGAGTCGCTGGAAGGAAAACGATGTTTCCAAATCCAAGATTTATGTAGTTGCCGAGCACGTGGAATATAAGTTCCATAAACCAAAGCCGGAAGAAGTTGCGCAGGCAGCCGAAGAAAAGGCTGAGGCAACAGAACAGACTGAGGCAGAAGCTCCTGCAGAAACTACTCAGGAAGCTCCGGCAGAAGCACAGAAATCAGAGGAAGTAATTGCAGCCGAAAAGGCGGCAGAGGAGGTAGCTGTATTCTAACGACGTTTTTTATTACCTTTTACTTTTAAAGCGGCACGCCTCTCGTTAGCGGCCTTATATTCTTCCATCTGCTGCGGAGAATAAAAACCGTCTTTCCAGTTAAAGCGGGAAATGCCCTGGAGAGGCTGCCCTTTTGCAAGTGAGGTAGAAATTGCTTTTATCTGACTGCGGCTAACCTTTGTCTTTGAAAAGTCTATAAGGATTTTCTTAAAGCCCGAAGACTTAATAAACTGTACCTTGTCTACAATGCAGAAAGGCTCTTCCGGCATAACAAAGGAACCGTCAGCGGTAGAGTTTACCTTAAAGACCTTTTCTTCCTTGTCTTCAAAATAGGTAAAATCATAATCGGACGGAAGCTTAAAGCGCATGCGGAACAAAGCCGGATATGCAAAGACAGGCACCAGAACTCTTGAACGCACATTCTGTTCCCAGGTTGCTTCGAGGTTGCGGCGGGAATCTTCGTAAGGCATTATAAAAGCACCAATATTCTGGTTTTCGAGCCAGGATGCAGCCCAGCGGTTAAAGGTATACAAATATGGTCCTGCAATAACCTTAACAGTTTTATCGCGGATCTTGTCCTGCAAAAGCTGAATATGAGCAAGATTGTTTGCAACAAAGTTTGTATAGCCGTCTGCAATAAGAGTTTCCAGCTGCTGCGCAAGTGCGGCTTCTTCGGAAACAGAACAGAACGGATCAAACGAAATATAAATCTGTTTTTTAGAAAAAGGCAGTACGGTCTTATGGTTGAGTAAATCATAGGAGGTTTCTGAATTGTATTCCAGAATTACGCGTACAGGATTGAGTCCCTGAACTGCAAAAAGATCTGGTACCGAAGAAACCTGAACATAAAGTCCATCAGGAAAATAATCCAGTTCCTTTGGTGCAACAGGAGTAATATCAAGAATAGGAAGCTTTTCGTCCTTAGGCTGCTTTCTGTAACGGCCAATATCATTTGGCAGCACGTGACGGTAATGCTTGTTACCGGTTTTATACTGCAAAAGGTATACTTCATCTCCGGTAGAAAAGCCTGTCGGAATATCAATCCAACGGCGGTCGCTTTTTTCTTCCAGCTCTACCGTGCGTATCTTATGGCTTTCGCGGCCTGTATCATCCTTTTTGTGAATGCGGATTGAATCTCCCGGATCGGGGTCATAGGTGCCTCCCTTTAAGAAACACATCTGAACCTTTTCTCCAATTGCTTCTATGAGTCCGCGCTCTGCAGGCTTGGTTCCCGCAATTTTTCCAAGGTAGAGTCCTGTTCCGCCTGCCTGGTCTGGGTTTAATATTTTTTGTCCGGCATTTTCTACGCCATCCTTAAGGTTTTCAAAGCCGTACCAGTAGGTTGTTTTGGAGCGTGCAAAGTCCGAAGAAAGAATGCGTTTGCCTGTTGCAAGTGCACCCTTTTTATCTTCTTTGTAGTGGTCTATTACATAACGGTAAGCGGCAACAACACTTCCTACATATTCTGCACTCTTCATGCGTCCTTCAATCTTAAAGGAATCTACACCTGCTTCTATAAGGTCCGGAATATAATCAATAAGTTCAAAATCGCACGGAGAAAAATAATAGCCCTGCTTCATTCCACCTGGAACTTCGGCAGTATAAAAACGGCGGCAGGCCTGTGCACACATTCCGCGGTTGGCAGATTTTCCGCCAAGGAACGAAGAAAAAAGACAAAGACCCGATTCACTTACACAAAGCGCTCCGTGAACAAAAACTTCAAGGTCGGCACCTGTCTGGGTTTTAATCTGTTTAATTTCTTCAAGGCCAAGCTCACGCGCAAGCACTACGCGCTTTACTCCGTTTTTCTGCAATAGGCGTACTGCAGAAGAGCTTTCTATATTCATCTGGGTAGAAGCATGCAGCTCCATGTTTGGAAAGAATTCCTGAGCCATGCGCATAACAGCATAATCCTGAACAATGAGTGCGTCAGGACCAACCGCATTAAGGTAAGAGAGAAATCTATATAAACGTTCTGTCTCTTTTTCTTCGCAGACTGTGTTTACTGTTACATAAACCTTTTTATTCTGGCGGTGCAGGCTTTCTACCGCTGCCTCAAACTGATTCCACGCAAAATTTGTGGTACGCATACGGGCATTAAAGCTTTTTAAGCCCAGATATACTGCGTCTGCACCTTCGCCAATGGCTGCATCAAGAGATTCTAAGTTTCCCGCAGGAGCTAATAATTCTACCATAGGGAAACTGTAACATAAAATGCTATGTTTTTAAAGATACCCCGGATTAGGCTGGTCCAGCACTGCCCAGGTCTCTGGTCCCGATTTTACAGGAAGCTCAAGAAAGTCGCCCGCAAGAACACGCTGCTGCAGTTGGGCCGCATCAACACGGTACATAGTCTTGGAATTGGACATATTGTCTGCAATAAAAGCATTTTCCACATCGCCGGATTCATATATGCCGCTTTCGTCTACAAGAGCAGAATAATCTATCATGAGCTTGGTCCAGGCTCCTATAGTAGACGCACGATACATTACAGCATCCAAAAGCTTACGGTCTGCACGGTTGCGCAAAAGAATTATGTCGGTTTTGTTTCCAAGCGTTGTTGTTTCTATATCTGTCCAAAGGTCGCGGACCCCAGGGCTGGTATAAGAAGAGGTTGCCGCCTCAAGATTATCACCTGTTTCGCTTATGCAGCCGTTTCCCCTTGCCCGCATGTGAACTACAAAAACCTCTCCAGTCTGTACCTCCACCGGCGGAAACAGAAACTTTTTGGTCTCGCCGTCGTAAGCACTGCAAAGCTCAAGCCCCGCAAGATTTCCTTCTTTAAGGACAAGAATCTCCACAAACTCGTTACGATAGATGCCCGCTGTCTTTTCCACCGCACGCTGGCTGCTTACACTTTCTGTCTGAATCTCCGTCATTACAAGAACAGGGACCCTGGAGTTATACCCTGCAAAAGGAACTGCAAGTGTAAGACTGTTTCCGGTTTTATCGCGTACTTCGGAATAAAACTCGTAACCCTGCCCCACCTGCATATCCTGTTCTAGAGTAATGATTACAGTTCCATCCTCTTGTTCGGTAACACTACAGGGAACGCTGCCATAAATACCGCTTGCACGCTCAATTGCAGGAGACAGGTCCAAGGTCGGCGAATGCTCTTCCGAACCAAAAAGCTCGTCGGTAACCTGAGCAACAACATAGCCGTACACACTCACCTGTTCCGAAAATTCCAGACGGACCGTGCGTTCATCCACAACAGTAAAATCATTAAGCACCGGTGGAGTATAGTCCCCGCCTACAATCGTAATTCCCTGCTCCGTAATTTTACACGAAACCGGAACCACTGCCGCAAGCATGATGGCAACAATAACTGCTGTTTCTGCCGCCACAACCAGGCACTGCCTTAGCTTTTCCTTTTTAATCTTAATCATATTTTCACCTCTAAAACAAAAATGGTGCACAGGGCTTAAACCTGTACACCATCTCATTTTGGAAACAAAAATATCTATATATAGTATAGAAAAAATTCGGGGTTTATTACAAAAATTCCGGAAAATTCTTTAAAAAAAACTGCATTTTTTTACTTAATCTTTGCAGCTTCCACCATATATCTGATGGAAATTCCTGTATCATCTTCCTGGATTTTCTCAATTACAAAAATAAAGTTTGTCTGAGAAGGATCGCACATAATGCGTTCAATCTTATAGTTGCTTATTCCAGATCTTACAACATCAGGACTTCCAACCTTTGTCTTTGAAATTGTGTTTCCGTCTGCATCCTTTTTTTCTACCCAGATGTAGAACGAAGATTTTACACTCTTGCCCTTTCCGTTGATTGTAGGAACAAGCTGAATATGGAAGGTATTTGGAGAATCAACTGTTGAGTTATTAAAGTCTGTAAACACAATCTCGTCGGTTCCGGTCTTGTTTACATCATCTAGAATATAAAGCACCTGATCTGCATTTGCTACCTTGCAGTTCAAATTGCGCAGATAATAGAAGTTTTTTCCTTCAAGAGATTCGTATACATCAACACCGGCTTTGTCGGCAGTTACAGCAGTAGGATTGATTTTGAATACACCACCGTCTACCCAGTCGTTCTTTGCAATATCAACCTGATATATTTCTGCCCAGCCCTGATATTTTTTATCGGTTCTGCCATACTGACCGAATACATAATATTTTCCGTCTTCTGAAAAGCCTTTATCTACAAAGGTAGCAACATCGCCTGCACTCAAAGCGGCACAACACAAACTCACACACAATGCGAAAGAAATGATTCTTTTCATTTTCCCTGATCCTCCCGAAAGTTCAAGTAAATAAAATGTTTCACTTTTATTGTCGGTTTTTTTTAATAAG